>JBNKPX010000132.1:0-6256 GCA_050295575.1 Gammaproteobacteria bacterium
CCTCCTGTAAGGTTTCCTAATGTTTATGGCATAGATATGCCTGCTGTCGATGAGTTGATTGCGCATAATCGCACGGCTGAAGAAGTGGGTGAGCTGATTGGTGCAGACTGGATGGTGTATCAGGATCTGGAAGATTTGATTGAAGCAATACGCAAGGGTAATCCTGCAATCAAGGAATTTGACTGTTCCTGCTTCAATGGTGAATATGTGACACAGAATGTTAGCAGTGATTACCTCAATAGAGTGCAAGCCATCCGTAATGACTCCGCCAAGCAAAGCAGTGAAGAAGCGCAGGTCGTCGGCATGGAATTGCACAATAACTCCTGAACCAGTCCAGGATGTTGCTGTGGCAGAGGTTGCAGGGGTTAATCCAGTCTGCAGGCATCGAGCTTTCAGAGTGTAATCTGGATCACGCGCTGATCTATGTCAATATCGATCAGCAATTACTGAGTCTGGTTACGCCAGACTCCACCCCACTTCAGTCCTATCCGGTTTCTACCTCAAAATATGGGCCTGGTCAGCAGGTAAATAGCTATAAGACCCCACTTGGCATCCATAAAATCGAACGCAAGATTGGTCAGGGTGAACCTCTGGGGCGAGTATTCAGGGCAAGAGTCGCTACCGATGAGCTCAGTTATGCTGAAGACTATCAAGGAGAGAAGGATATTATCAGTAGCCGTATCCTGTGGTTAAAGGGGCTGCAGCCTGGATTGAATTCAGGTGGGGAGGTTGATACCTTCGATCGCTATATCTATATTCACGGAACCCCTGATGAAGCGCATATCGGTCAGGCGGCATCGCAGGGCTGTATTCGCATGACAAACCATCAGGTGATAGAGCTTTTTGATCGGGTTTCGGTTAATGATGTGGTGATTATCGAATAATCAGAGCGCTTTCATAGGCTCAACACTAACTAAAGTCAGGCGCTGATTATTCGAATTGAATCTGCTAGTATCGCGCCTAATTTTCTGTCACGAGTCTTCTTATGGAACGCATTGTCGAATCTATTTTCTATGCCAGTCGCTGGTTGCTGGCACCAATCTATATTGGGCTTTCTCTGGCGCTGTTGTTGCTGGCAGCGAAGTTTTTTCAGGAAGTAGTGCATATTTTCCCGTTGGTCTTCTCATCCTCAGAATCCGATCTGGTACTGGTTGTGCTTTCTCTTATTGATCTGGCTCTTGTGGGCGGTCTACTTGTTATGGTGATGTTTAGTGGCTATGAGAATTTCATTTCACAATTAGACCTGGAAGACCATAAAGAAAAACTTGCCTGGTTGGGTAAGCTCGATTCGGGCAGCTTAAAGCAAAAGGTTGCCGCTTCCATTGTGGCTATTTCTTCCATTCATTTGCTGCAGCAGTTTATGAATGCGGACCTGGTTGATAATAAAAAGCTGAAGTGGTACGTAATCATTCACCTGACCTTTGTAGTTTCCGCTATCGGCATGGCATTGGTTGATAAAATGAATACCAAACACTGAGTTTTCTGGTTTGACACCGCTCAAGCCAGTGGTTAAGGTTGTACACTATAGCGCCGATTTGTATCTCGGCTTGCAGGCGCTCAATAAATCTGGCTAAAGAGGGTGAAGTGCTTTCATTCGACAGCAATTCAATTGAACGCCCTCCCGAGTTCTTATCCTGGGAGTACAGTATGAACGACGATATCTATAATTTTGATACCCTTGCTATACGCAGCGGTCATCAGCGCACTGCTGAAGGTGAACATAGCGAACCTATTTTCCCTACCTCAAGCTTTGTGTTTAATTCTGCCGCAGAAGCAGCCGCAAGATTTTCCGGCGAACAACCGGGTAATATCTATGCACGCTTTACCAATCCCACGGTGCGCGCATTTGAACAGCGCCTGGCATCACTGGAAGGTGCCGAGAGCTGTGTGGCGACTGCTTCGGGTATGGCGGCGATACTGTCGGTATGCCTGGCCCTGTTAAAAACGGGTGATCACATACTATGTTCTCGTTCGGTTTTTGGCACTACTACGGTTTTATTCGAAAAATACCTGGGAAAATTTGGAGTTAGCACGACCTTCGTCGATCTGACCGATATCGATGCCTGGGCAAAGGCGATCACCCCGCAAACGCGTCTACTGTTTCTGGAGACGCCATCTAACCCGTTGACTGAAGTGGCCGACATACAGGCAATGGCTGATCTTGCGCATGCACATGGTTGCCTGCTGGTGGTGGATAACTGTTTCTGTACGCCGGCATTACAACAGCCACTGCAACTGGGGGCAGATATCATTGTACACTCGGCTACCAAGTATCTGGATGGGCAGGGTCGTATCGTTGGTGGTGCAGTAGTCGGTAATAAGGAACTGGTGGGGACAGAAGTGTTTGGGGTGATTCGTTCCGCTGGCCCGAGTATGAGTCCCTTTAATGCCTGGGTTGCACTGAAAGGTCTGGAAACCCTGTCATTACGTATGAAGGCACATTCCAGCAATGCCATGCAGTTGGCTGAATTTTTACAGCAGCAGCCTCAGATTGAGCGCGTGTTTTATACCGGTTTAGCAGGTCATCCCCAACATGAGCTGGCCAGGGTACAGCAGAAAGACTTTGGAGGTATTGTTTCTTTTCAGCTCAAAGGCGGACGTGAACAGGCATGGAATTTGATCGATCAGACTCGCATGCTATCGATAACAGCTAATCTGGGTGACACCAAAACTACCATTACGCATCCTGCTTCAACCACCCATGGACGTTTAAGTGATGAGCAGAAACAGGCATCCGGTATCACAGAAAATCTATTACGAGTTGCTGTAGGCCTGGAGGATATCGAAGATATCATGAGAGATATCGCCAGGGGGCTGGGCTAGGCGCAAATGTCGGCTGATCTTTATGCGGCAATCTATCAGGCTATCGCAGAGACAGATCCTCTAGTCAAATGCCAGCTAGCCAGAGCGCTTACTCAGAGCTGGACTGAGGGTGGCCTAGCGCGCATGGAGGGTGGGGAGGTTCTGGATATCGATATCCCCGGACGTCCTCAGTATCCACAGCTGGTCGACCCGCGCAAGGTGCCGCGCAGGTCTCTGGCTACTGAGCAGGGGCGGATAGTCATGCTGCATTCCTTTGCTCATATTGAGTTTAATGCTATCAATCTGGCGCTGGATGCGGCTTACCGTTTTCGTGAGATGCCGGATGACTTTGTCAGTGACTGGTTAAGGGTTGCAGCTGAAGAAGCTACTCATTTCAGGCTGGTGGCTGATTATTTGATAGATCTGGGTTCCAGCTACGGAGCTTTTGCTGCACATGATGGCCTATGGGATATGGTGTGTAAAACGCGCCATGATGTATTGCATCGTATGGCACTGGTACCGAGGGTGATGGAAGCTCGTGGGCTAGATGTGACGCCGGGCTTGATGCAGAAATTTGCTAACATTGGTGATCAGCGCAGTGTCGATATCTTGCAGGTAATCTATCAGGAGGAAATCGGGCATGTGTCTATCGGCAATCGTTGGTATCACTACTGCTGTAACCAGCGTGGGTTAAATGCACGGGAAACCTTTGTAGCGCTGATTGGTGAATATTTTTCAGGTTGTTTACGCGGGCCCTTTAATCATGCGGCCAGACTAGAGGCTGGCTTTGAAGAAGATGAATTAACTAAACTGGAAAGCTGTTTATGAAAACATACCAGACCATTGTTTGTGTGGCATTACTTCTAGTGTGTCGACTGAGTTATGCGCTCGATATTCCGATGACTCAGCTTATCTTTGAAGAATTAGAGCCGGGGATTGAGCCCTATACCAGTCGACTTTTAATGAATAAGCGCTATTTGCGCTTTGATGATGGTAATGATGCTGGAGACTTTGTGCTATTTGATCGGGTTAAGGGTGAAATCTATAACATTAATCATCAAGATCGATCAATGATTGCTGTTCAGCGTACAGCTCCGATTGGGCTGGATATTCCTGTATCTTTTATAGTTGAGCGTGATGCCTTAAAAAATGCTCCCTGGGTGGACAATATTGGGGCGGTCGAACACCGGTTTATTGCTGAAGGGCAGCTGTGTAAGACGTCGATAAATTTTACCGGGGTGTTACCCGATGTGGCGAGAGCGCTAACCCAATACCAGTATGTTTTAATGCAACAAAACCAGAAGACCTTTTCAGCTATTCCAGACAATGTAAAAACACCCTGTTATCTGGCTAATAACTACTTCCATCAAAGCGCCGAGTTTCAGGTGGGTTTTCCGGTACTTGTGCGTGATTATCAGAGACGCGAGAAACGGCTGCTGGACGTTTCCGAGACCATGAAGCCATCCAGGTTATTTGATCGACCTGAAGGCTATCGGGTTTATTATCCGACAGACTAGTATTGTTTGCGGGAATCATGCAGCGTGAAGACTCCCTGATCCCAGCTTAGATAGCTTGCTTCGGGTTGCCAGTCGCCTAGTACGATTCTTAGCCTGTCTCCGCTTAGCTGATGAATGGCGGGTCGATGGGTATGACCATGGATCAATATATCGATATCCAGGTCAGCAAAGGTCTTTACAGCGGTTTGCTTGTTCACATCCATGATTTGGCTGCTCTTCTGGTCCATCGCCTCGGCCGATTTCCTGCGTAATGCCTCTGCAATGCCCTGGCGCTCTGATAATGGTTTGGCGAGAAACTCCTGTTGCCATTGTGGGTGACGCACCATTTTGCGAAAATTCTGATAATCCACATCGTCGCTACACAGTAAGTCGCCATGCATCAATGCAATTTTTTGTTCGCCTAGCTGTAATAGATGAGGGTCGCTCAACAGGGTCATATTGAGACTTTCAGCTAGATTCTGGCCCACAAGAAAATCACGATTACCATGCATAAAGAAAAGCTCTGCAGCGCCAGAGAACTCTTTTAACGCAGCAAAAACTTCAGCGAAAGTATCCGTTTCATCGTCATCACCTAGCCAGACCTCAAATAAGTCGCCCAGAATATACAAAGCCCGTGCATCAATAGCACGGGCTTTGAGAAAGGATAGAAACTGCTGGGTGATTTCCGGCTTATCCTGATCCAGATGCAGATCAGAGATAAACAGGATTTCAGTATTTTTGCTCACTTATAGTTTTTTTACACCGGTAATGGTGATGGTTTCCAGAGGTACATCCTGATGACCACCTTTGCTACCCGTGTTAACTGCAGCAATTTCGTCCACTATGTCCATGCCTTCGGTAACCTTACCAAATACGGCGTAGCCCCAGCCCTGCATGCTTTCACTGCGGAAGTTCAGGAAATCATTATCCTTGTGATTAATGAAAAACTGGGAAGTGGCTGAATGTGGATCATTAGTGCGCGCCATAGCCAGTGTGCCACGGTCATTCTTCAGGCCATTATTAGCTTCATTCTTAATGGGGGCGTGTTTACTAGGCTTGTCCTGCATATCAGCAGTCAATCCACCGCACTGGATCATAAAGTTTGGGATAACACGGTGGAAAATGGTGTCGGCATAATAACCATCGTCAACATATGTCAGGAAATTGGCCACGGTATTAGGTGCATTCTCAGCATCCAGTTCTACTGTGATATTACCTTTTGTAGTTTCAATGACCACAATCGGGTTGTTATTTGTTTCATCATTCATGGATTTTTCACCTTTGACGGTATTAAAGAGGGAAAGAGAGAGGATGGCTGTAATAACGACTAATAGTGAAATCAGTGATTTATTCATCAACTTTCCGTAGGGCGTATTAAAAGAAGCCGAATTCTAACTGATTTAAAGGTCATGAGGGAAGGGTGCTTGCTGCGGTATTATTGCTAAAGTGTTCGCCTTTCAGGAAATTAAAGATGTTAACCACAGAGGACACAGAGATCACAGAGAGTGAATTTAGGTGGAGTTATATTTAGCGTTGATACTACTCCCTCTGTAACGTTAAAGCTGAGTCCGTGGCTTCATGTTTGCTACAAGTTTTTAACCTCCGTGCTCTCTGTGTCCTCTGTGGTTAATATCTATGTCATCTCGGAAATTTCGAAGAGGCTAAATTATGGTAATGTTTTTTTATGAAGTAGGCTTTTTCCTTCGGGTGATTTAAACTGCAGGCAGTTTTTCAGTTGAAGCGTCGCAAAGGGTTCATGTTAAAAATTTACAACACTCTAAGTAATAAAAAAGAAGTATTCCAGCCGATTGAAGAGGGTAAGGTGCGCATGTATGTGTGCGGCATGACCGTCTACGATTACTGCCATATTGGGCACGCGAGGGTGCTGGTGGTTTTTGATGTGGTGTATCGATTTTTGAAACATCTGGGTTATGACGTGACCTACATTCGCAATATTA
>JBNKPX010000133.1:0-6180 GCA_050295575.1 Gammaproteobacteria bacterium
TCTTTTCCGGTGAGCTAAGCGTTATGTTTAATTAATAATAACTCGCAGAAGGAAGCATTAACTTGGCGAATAAAAGAATAATCACATGGTGTTACTTCTGTGTTGCCATATGTATATTGGTACTGGCATTGTTTACAGCTCTTATTGATCCAAAAGATGCATCTATTGGTGGTGGAAAGGGTGTTTTCATAGTCGCCATAGCATCTTTTATAGGAGCGTTCATAAAACCAGTGTTTGGGTTTTATTCCACATCTATGGTATTTGTTGTTTCATCGTTGCCATTTCTTTATATATGGCAAAAAAGGCTTAAGGGTTGATGAAGCTAAAAAAACATAAAACATGATAATGAGACCCGGGGGTCTCGTTTATCATTCTGTTAAATGCCAGGAGGCACGATGAATGATGTAACTCCGGACAGGGAATTAACACAAGAAGAGCTGAAACTAGTTGCCACTCTTTCTGATGCGCAGTTGGCTGAAATAGACGAAATGCTTTTGAGCCATGTTCATCCTAAATACAACCGCAAAGTGGCATACATTGTTGGTGCCACAATGAGTGATCTACCTAATCGAGTAAAAGGCATTCCTGACGTCTTCTACTCCAAAAGGGTGGCTCGCTTAGTCGAGCTAGGCAAACTGGTCGCTGACGGAAACCTAAATTACATGCGTTACAGCGAAGTGAGGTTTCCGTAGCATGCAGCATTTAACAAGCACCTTCACCGGAAAACCAAAAGCGCCGCTTCGCTCTGCTTTTGTTTTCCGGTGAGGTGAGCGTTAGGCACCAGTATGAGTAAGCGCAAGAACATCGAAGATCCATTTGATAGATCGGTTCCAGGCTATACCGAATTGTCTAGCTGGCCGAAGGAGCCTGGTACACCTGAAGAAATTCTCGGTATTTGGCTGTATCGGGATGGAGGTACAGTGGGCGTTACTATTAAAGGAAAGAAAGGGAAAGACATCGAGTTCTTCTTTGATCGCGTATTAGGTCGCCTTTGCTATGGTGAGCACCATACAGAGGATGATGCAGCCTACATTAAAAAGGGCTCTGTATTTGAAAAAGAAGTATATGAATATTTGGAGTCCGCCCGTAAAAAGCTTAATACACATGTTTTCTCAGTTTCAGACATAAAACTATTTAATGAGTGTTTTCAAAAAGCGAAGGTATATTCCGGTGTGTAGTTGCCTAAAACATGATAATGAGACCCGGGGGTCTCGTTTATCATTCTGTTAGCCTTATGAGTAATCCAAAACCTCTGTTGCAAAAGTTGGCAGAAAAGGGAAAGCCTCTGGCCGAGGTAGTAGTCATTCCAGTTAATGAGCTGGATAGAGAAATGTTGGCGATGGAGCTGGATGAGCTGGCCCCAGACATTTCATGTGAACTAGTTCCCGGCTACTTTCAACCAGAAGATGGTCCGGTTAGGTACGAAATACGATTCGAAGCTACGAAGGAGGCGCTTTCGAGGGAATTCGGTTGGATTCTATTGAGAACGAAGATCTATGATTCAGAAAGCGATGGTTTTTCACATCCAGATGCGTATGGTTGGCTTGAAGAAAATGAGCCGGAATTTTATCCTCTGGCTTTGAGAGGAAAGATCAAGAAAATGGGGCTGACGCAGCCCGGCAGAAGTGACAACGGAACGGCTGATAACATCAGCTATGAGATCGAGCCAGGCTAACCAGGCGTTGCAGTGGACTCCTACACTCCGCGACTTCTTGTGCCCCATTCGCTGCGCTCATTTTATGGCACAAAAACTCGCTCCGTTCCGGGGCCACTGAACTTGGCGTTATGCGTAAAAGAGGAAACAATAAATGAAGCAAATCGGCATTGTCTTAATAGTTTGCCTTGTACTAGTTGGTTGCATAGCAACCAGCCCACCAACGCCAGCAGTTTCTGAATATGTGCAAACTGAAGGTGCTGGTTTTGTGATTTCACAAGGGACACAAATTAAATACGGCATTATTTACATACTGCGTAAAGAAGTTAATCCACCAGCAAGCTACTCTGTTGAATTTGAAAACCCCAAGACTGGCGCTGAACCGTTAAAAATAAAAGGTGAATTAAATAAGGGCGAAAAAAAGCTTGTGTTAAAATCACCGCTCCTACCAGGTATAAAAAACAATAAAATATATACCGTGCGCCTGATTTTATATTCTAATGGTAAAGCAATAACTACACATGAAGATCAAGTGCAATTCAGTGTATCTCCTGAAATGTTGAGTAAGTTGAAAATAAATGTGTACTAAAGCGCATAACAATGTAAATCAACCTGACCAATTTTTCGTTCGCTGTGCTCACAAAAAATGGTCAGGTTATTTATGGCGTTATAACGAAAGAAAATGGCATTAGAAGAAATAACAAACTATATCCCTGTATCTGACCGAATTGCTTCTTCGGGCCAGCCCGATGAAATGCAGTTCAAGGAAATTGCTCAAGCTGGTTATGAAGTTGTTATTAATCTGGCTATGCCCAATTCAGAAAATGCGATTCCTGAAGAAGGGTATATCGTGACTGCACGAAAAATGCAGTACATTCATATTCCGGTTCCGTTTGAAGCACCAGCGCTAGAGCATTTGAATGACTTCATCTCGATAATGCAAGCATATGAAGATAAAAAGGTGTGGGTGCACTGTGTGGTTAATTATAGAGTATCTGCTTTTCTATACTTGTATATGCGGTTGGTTCATAACGCAAGCATAAAAGAGGCTAACAAAGTGATTCTAAAGACATGGAAACCAAATGATACCTGGAAAAGCTTTATGGATACTGCGAATGATCAAAAATCGTTATAACAAGTGGCTGTTGTCGCCAACAAAAAACGCTGGCTCGGACTTGCGTTACGCACCGCTACAGGCGAGCCGCAAAGCCTAGCGTTACTGAATGACCGATTTAGATCGATAGCTGTGGCCATTTAAGTGAAAAATCTAAAGGGCACGGTGTGCCAACAAGAGTCATTGATAAGCCAGATAATTCATGAGAAAAAACTGTAGAATATCGTAATATTCGAGCAAATAACATAAGTCAATATTAGTGTGTGTAACATATTCACCCGTTAGGCAAGAGAAAAAATCACGGAGTATTAATGAACTACAGCTTTTCATCCGATTCAACCTTATTGCTCGGCTTAGTACTAATGGTATTGACAATCCTTCCTGTAAAAATGGCTGCTGTTTTTTTTCATGCTGGCAATAGCAATCTCATAAATTGCATCATTTCTGTTGTTGCAGGCACTATAGGCACTTTCATCTGCTTCACCATTTTGGATGGCTTCCTGGCTCTTTTATCTGCTTACATTGTTGTGTCGCTGGTTTATTGGAAAGCGCTTCAATTGTCCTTCTCGTGGTCGTTTATATTTACTTTCGGAGTTTTAGCAATTCAAATAGCTATATTTCAAGTATTAATTAAAACTGCCGCATTTTCGGTTACATAAGGCAGATACAATTCTCCTAACCAAAACATAAAGCCTTTATTACATATCACTGGGATGCTTCGCTCGTACCTTATTGCGCCCCCTTGTATTGTTGTTTGAGCACGATAGAGCATCATATACCTGATCATCTGGCGCCAGACTGCTGAAAAGCTGTGAAACACTATTGCTGGGCGCGGCTGTTCAGTACGGTGCGGGTACCCCTGAAATTGTAGTGATTGGTCTTGGGCAATTCAGTGTCGACGCTGGCTTACATCAGCGTACCAAAATGATCCTGACCTACCCGCAATACTGGAGCTATCGTTTAACCGGCATCGCAGCCACCGATATCTCGTCACTTGGCTGCCATACGGATCTGTGGAACCCATTCAAACAACAACTCTCCACTCTTGTTGATAAACTTGATATTGCTGAGCGCATTGCACCGGCATATCATTCGGGCGACGTACTCGGCTCGGTGTTGCCTACGATTACAGAGTACACAGGCCTGCAGCAAGACATTCCAGTTGTTTGTGGCATACACGATTCCAATGTATCGCTGTATCCGTATATTATCACTCGAAAGGCACCCTTTACATTTTACAGTGGCGAGAAAACGCCGAGAGAATACGACATGGCTGAAATCAGCAAAGATACCAAGTTTCGTTACCTGCACCCTGCAGATCAAATCGTCATGATCATGCAGCGGATTTACCGGTACGAAATGACGACGACCTCGGGTGGAAATATATCGATACGTGATAGCGACGGGAGTATCTGGATATCTCCACGTGGTGTCGATAAGGGACGCCTGACTCGTGATGACATCGTCTGTATCAGTGCGCAGGGTGAAACCAGAGGTAAGCACCAGCCTTCTTCGGAATACCCATTTCATAAAGCGATTTATGATGTGCGCGATGATATCAATGCGATTCTTCATGCACATCCTCCAGCGCTGGTATCGTTTTCTGCCTCGGGTCGTGTGCCAAACCTGAAAATGTTACCGAACGTGCACAAGGTTTGCGGTAAGGTCGACTTTGTCACCTATGGCTTGCCGGGTAGCGACGATCTGGGTGCGAAGATTGCTGACTCATTCGCCAACGGATACGATACCGCCTTACTGGAAAATCACGGAGTCGTTACCGCTGCGGATACGGTATTCGAGGCATTTAAACAATTCGAATCGCTGGATTTTACAGCTCGAATTGAAATCAAGGCCTCAGTGCTCGGTAAAATTCGACATATCACCGATGCGGAATTCGAGATGTACAATACTCGTGCCCCGCAACTCGAGACCTTTGTCCCTGAACAGATCGGAAGCACCGAACTGGCATTGCGCCAGGAGATGTGCGACCTGATCCAACGCAGTTATGATCAGGGGCTGTTCACCAGCACCGATGGTACCTTTGCGGCGCGTCTCGATGAATCGAGTTTTCTGATATCGCCCTATAACTATGATCGCCACTACATACGCGCCGAGGATATCGTACTGGTGCGCGATGGAAGACGGGAGGAGAACCGGCAACCCAGCCGTTCCGTGCGCTTATTGCAAAAGTTGTTTGCCTGTAACAGGGCCAACGCTATTGTGATTGCCCATGCGCCTAACCTGATGGCGTTTAACGTAACCTCCACTCTGCTTAATTCGAGAGTTATTCCAGAAGCTTATATCCTGCTGCGAGATATACAGACAATACCCTTTGAGGCGATGATTAGTGATCACCAGAGTGTATGTAAGGCGTTGACCGTTGCATCACCAATCGCGATGGTACAGAACAATGGCATTATCGTGACCGGAGGGACTCTGCTTGAGGCATTCGATCGTCTCGAAGTCGCTGAATACACCGCAAAGGCCGTGCTGGGTTCCTGGCAACTGGGTAAGGTAAATGTGATGAATGACGAGATAATCAGTGAGCTCGTAGAGGCGTTTGGACTTCCTAACTAGAGCAGCTGATCTGCTCAACAGTGCTATCATTTAATAATCATAGACTCAAAATCCATTTATCCAGATTCTTATCTTTATTTTTTATTGAGATTTCAAGTTACGCGCTCATGTACTCGTTAATCACAGGGAAGCATTAGCGTGTGAAACAATAATCTGGGAAGTTGCTTTCTTAAAACAAGATAAAGTGGCACTTCTCTGATGTTGCATCCACAAATGGCAGCAGTGGCGCTAATCTGCAGAAAAACAAAGAGCTCTAAACTTCTTTTAACACAAGCTATATAATCTCAACAATTGCTTTCATTCATGAATTTAACAGTGCTCACTGTAGAGGATATCGCTATCGCAGTATTTCTGTGCCGCTTCATAGGCGCATCGTTACTTCCAGTCGAAAAATCCATGACAGGATTAAAACGCGTAGCAGGTACAATCATGATATCAGACGGATTATATATAGTTACTCGCAGCTAAACTGATATGTGCTTAATTACCTTTGCCTGGCAGGCTCATGCTGATTACCCGTTGGTCGTGGTCGCCAATCGTGATGAATTTTATAATCGACCGACTCAAAGTGCACATTTCTGGATCGATCAGCCACAGATATTCGGTGGACGCGATTTGAGCGCCGGTGGAAGCTGGATGGCTTTAACTCGTAACGGCCGGTTTGCCGCGTTAACCAACTACCGTGATCCAGAAAACCATAATACAGGCGCAGCCAGTCGTGGGTCACTGGTGAGTGATTTTTTAATCAGTAATTTATCAGCGCCAGATTTTATCGACTCGATACATCATCAAGCAAGTGCATACAATGGTTTTAACCTGATTGCCTGTGATGGTG
>JBNKPX010000134.1:0-6119 GCA_050295575.1 Gammaproteobacteria bacterium
GGTCAGTATCCTTTATCCGTATTAGCCATGAACAAACGAGCTGCGGCACTTTATAAAAAAGGCGTTTATGGAAACACCATGACCACAAACCCGCGTGCTCTGGATGTAGCGACGCAGGTTCTGTCTATGATAACGCCTGATGTAAGAGAAAATATAAGGCTCAAAGGCAGAGAATTTGTGGATCGCCTGCAACAGCTATCACAGGAAATGAATGGATTGATTACTGACGTGCAGGGAACAGGGTTACTGGTATCCTTTGAACTGCATTCGGGCTTAAAGTGTTTTGGTAAAGATTCAATAGAAGAAAGGATGCGTAAAATGGGCGTGGGTGTTATTCATGGTGGAAAAAATGCTTTACGTTTTACGCCTCATTTTAATATTACCTCTGAAGAAATTGATCAGATAATTAGCGTGATCAGGCAGGTTTTATTGAAGTCATCCAACGTGCCTCACTCGGATCAAGCAGCCTGAAATCGATAGGAATATAAAATACTGATGTAGTCATATAGAGGTTCAGTTTACTTGGTTCGCAAACCTCACCGCATTCGGCACAGACTTTTTTCTGAGCGTTAGGAACTATACTTGGTAAATCACCGGTAAATTGACGACTGAGGAGAGTCTTATGAAAGGCTTTTTCACGTTACCTGCACTGGCTTCTATTGTGTTGCTGATATTCAATCCTAACGCATTGGCCGATCATGGCCTGCTTGGACACTGGGCTTGCACGCACAACAATAATCGCCATAGCCTGGAATTTATTTCTGCTAACCAGTTGCGTTTTGATGGCGCGGTTTCGAATTACATGATGATGTTTGGTTCGATGCTGGTTGAGGAGGATGGAGAAGTCGTGGCCTACACGCTTAGCCAGCAGCAGGACGATTTGATAATCACCAATCCTGATACTTCTATCACCCGTTGCAAACGTGGACGAGCCGTACCGACAACTCCTTCTGTGACTCAACCATCCAGCCCTACACAGGCGCAGCCCCAGCAAGCGGGACAGCAGCCGTGGCCTCGTTATGCAGTACCGCCTACACCGGCGGGCGGCTATACCGGTAATGAGACTGGCATTGAATACCTGGTGTATAAATTTGCTGGTAGATGGGATTATTACAGCGGGAACAGGTTGATCAATCGCTACTTCAAGCCCGACGGCAGCTATGAGGATTCATACGAAGCCGGTTTCAGTGGTGAATTTCAGGATCAGTATGGACTGCAAAGTGGAAACTGGGGCGCTGTTGGCAGAGAACGAGGCAATGGTAGCTGGTACCCGGTAGGCTCGATTCATCAGGGCAAGATCTACATCACCAAAGGGGATGGCAGCCAGGAGGTGCTGGATTATCGAATTCTGTACAGGAATGGTCAGTATTACACTGCAGATTACTACTTCAATGGTGACCTATATAGTGTGAAGTATATCTATCGCTAAGTTTCAACTGGTTATAGATGGCGACCCTTAATTGCGTAAACGATACATCCCTGCATCACGAAGTATATGCCCTTTGAGTACTCGCAATGAACAAGTCAATCAGAGACTGCTTAAAAATTATTGCTGTGTTAAATTAGTTTATTCGACTAAATAATGATTGGACTACATCTTGAGTGGTAGATTTTTTATATGAGCCTTAGCCATAAGCTTCCATCCAGAAGCCTTTTTGTAATTTTAGCACTATGCTGGTTTACCCTCATCACAACCCCTGCATTTTCCCAATCACCGACTGATATCGGATTGACTCAGGCTGAGCGAGACTATTTGAGCGATAAGAAGGTATTACGTATCTGTGTCGATCCTGATCGTTTGCCTTTTGATGGAGTCGATGAATTAGGTAAGCATGACGGGCTTTCAAAAGATTATTTTGATATTTTTTCGCGTATGTTAAATGTCGAAATGGTTTTGCCTGAGGTCCATGACTGGGATGATCTGCTGCTAAAGGCCAGGAATCGTGACTGTGACGTTGTCTCTCAAATTAACGCAAGCGAAGCACGTGAAGCCTTTCTTGATTTTACCACTCCGTACTTTTACCTGCCTTTAGCGGTTGTGACTCGCTATGACCGAATATTTGTTGAGGAAAGCCTTGAAGGATCAGGGACCCGGTTTGCGGTTATCAAGGGTGATATTGCAATTGATAAGCTTATGCAAAGCTACCCGGCAGTCAATCTGGTAGAGGTTAAGAATAATATTGAGGCGATGAATCTGGTGCATGATGGTGAAGTCTTTGGCTATATCGGAGCACAGGGCGCTGTTGCCTTTGCCATTCAGTCGCTTGATCTGGATAAATTGGCGGTAACTGGTAGCCTGCCGCTACGTTACGAATTATCGGTTGCTACGCGCAATGATGAGCCCTTGCTTGGCAGTGCATTTGAAAAGGCGGTTCTACACATTGACCCAAAGGAAGCGCAGAGTATCCGTGATAAGTGGATAGCGATTGCGATTGAGAAGGTAGCAGACTATACGCTGTTATGGCAAAGCCTGGTGGTTTTAGGAACTATCCTGATTGTTTCGCTGTACTGGAATCGGCGCCTTGTGAGGGCGAACAAAAAGATTCGTGAGACAGTGAGTGAGTTGCATGAAACACAGCAACAGCTAAAAGATCAAAACATGATGTTCAGGCAGCAGTCGATTACTGACCGACTAACCGGGCTTTTCAATCGTCTTAAGCTGGATGAAGACATCGCTTATGCCATCAAACGCAAGACGCGTATAAAAAGTGAATTTTCTGTCATCTTGCTGGATATAGATAATTTCAAACAGATTAATGACACTTATGGTCATCTCATTGGGGACTGGGTGTTGAGAGCGTTCGCCAGTCTGTTAAAAAAATCGGTTCGTGATAGCGACATTATCGGGCGCTGGGGTGGGGAAGAGTTTCTCATCATTTGTCCTGATACTGGCTTGAAGGGCAGCCTGAACCTCGCCGAGAAGTTGCGCAAACGGATTGCGGGATCACATTTCCCCGAAATTGGTCTGCTCACCGCCAGCATGGGCGTTGCTGTGCACATACGGGATGAAAACGCGGATTTGTTTATTGCTCGAGCCGATAAGGCACTTTACCGTGCGAAGAAGGGGGGACGTAACCGGGTTGTGCCTGGGTGAAGTTTGAGAGTGATTGTTTGGAAAAGCCCGTAACATAAGGTGAAAGGGCTGGCAACCCTGGATCACTCGAATGATTTCGAGTCAATTACTTAGCACTGGGTAAAGAGCGATATGACTTTACATGCTGAGGCTTCTTGTGCCGGGCCGTAGTTCAGGGGCTCTACTCCTATTAAGGGGGCAGTTATAATAAATATGAATATAGTTCAGTTGTCTTTATGATTGTTCGATCTACGCTTTTAAGGTTTTATATTTAAAACAGCTAATTCGAATTTCTCACGCTCCAGTTTAAGTTGCTCAGTGTAATACCCATTGCGAGGAGTCAATTTGATGTAATCGCGCAGAATGATCTCTGCTCTCTTAGCTTTGTAAGATTTAAGATATGGCTGAATTTGCTCGAGTAATACGAGTGCCTGCCGGTTTGTAATTGAGTAGGCAAAGCTTGCAGAGTGGTGCTCCTGGTAGTTTTTTTTGCTGATGATTTTACCGGCTTTCACTACGTTGTGAACATAATCTAGCATAGGTTTTTCGGTGCTACTAATGCTAACGACTAGTTGTCGGTTTTGAGAACGATGAAGCCGGGTAAGGGTGATTGTGCCTTCGCCATCAATTAGACCTGCAATATAAGCAAGAGCTGTGTTTTCTATAGGTTTTTCTTTTATATCCATAACCAACTTTTCCATGTGTCCGAGTTGGTGAATTATAAGCGTTAGTATAAATAAAAAAACCCGGTCAGGTTATGACCGGGTTTATACTTGGTGGAGACGGCGGGACAGCTGTTCCACATTTTTCAATGTGGGCTGGACTATTCCTTCACCTGCAAATTGCAGGGGAGAGCGTGTTGTGGACTTGCGTCCACCCTAGTACTCCATGGGGTTACCCTTTAGGAGCCTATGAGTCTCTAGCCGGCTTACTGGTTTCCCATTCACCGGACGGCGTTAGCATAGGGTTGTACCCCTTAGCGTTCACCGTATGAGCCCTCTTTTTCCAACGGGAATCACTTCCCGAGGCGACCATTTCACTAATCGAACCCGCGTCCGCCAGTCCTCTGCCATTGGCTCTACATGCTTATTCCGACTTTTAGTTTAACTGGCTGCTACCCGCCGGACGGGGAAAACAGACAGCGATTTCGGTACTTGTTTAGTGCTTCGGCCCCGAACGAGCTTCCATCACGATTCTATGAGAGCGATGCCGGATGTTCACGAATGAACCTGGACGCATAGACACGGCTCCAGTCCGACAGCAACCTACCGGTTATTAAGCGGCGATTGCGTAGTTGTCGTCGTTTGCAACTATATATTTGTAGAAGATTTAACGAGATTTCCTACATTCTCGGCATGCACCTCAGGTTTCGTAACCAACGTCGAAGCCAAGTCGTCCCCAAGTTCGTGCAGTATATTCATTTCTAACATCGTTAGCTATCGAATACAGTGATTTTGACCATTTATTTGTCTTTTTGTTCAAGTCTTTTGATGGTGATAAGCCGGTATTTCCGTTATTATTCGCTTCCATTTTCACCCCGTTGTTAACAACTAATCTAAAGTCGCGACCTATGATCACTCTTAAGGGCAGCCCAGCCTTATCTGAATTTAGAATTCAGAAATTAATCGATTCTGTTAAACCTTTTGGCGTGAGCCAGATTTCCAGTCATTTCATTCACTTGATCGAGACTCGAAGTGAGTTATCTGCGGATCAGCTTAAGGTGGTGAATAACCTGCTGCAATATGGCCCTCAGATGGAGGATCACGTACTGGATGGTGTGAACTTTTATGTGGTTCCCCGTGTAGGCACAATTTCTCCGTGGTCGAGTAAGGCTACCGATATCGCGCATATCTGCGGTCTGGAGGATATTGTTAAGATTGAACGTGGCATTGAGTTTCAGCTTCAGTTTGAGGGTGACGTGAGTGCAGATAGTTTGAGCCAGGTTAAAGCCCTGTGCCACGATAAGATGGTTGAGCAGGTGTTCGATGAGCTATCAGCCTGCGAGGCCTTGTTTGATCATCATTCTCCTAAACCTATGCTGACGGTGGATATTCTGCAAGGCGGTAAGGAAAAGCTGGAGCAGGCCAATATCGAGCTGGGTCTGGCGCTTTCAGATGATGAAATTGATTATCTTGTCGATAGCTACACCAAGCTTCAACGCAACCCTAGCGATGTTGAATTGATGATGTTCGCACAGGCGAACTCTGAGCATTGCCGGCACAAGATTTTTAATGCGGACTGGACTATCGATGGTGTCGATCAGGATATTTCCCTGTTCGGTATGATCAAGAATACCTACAAGATGCATTCTGAAGGCGTTTTGTCTGCTTACCATGATAACTCTGCGGTTATTCAGGGTTTTGATGCCGAGAAATTTGCGCCCGATCTAAAGACGGGGGTGTATCAAAATGATTCGACACGTCTGGATATACTGATGAAGGTCGAAACGCATAACCATCCTACCGCGATTTCTCCTTTCCCCGGTGCTGCTACCGGTTCTGGCGGCGAGATACGTGATGAGGGTGCGACAGGGCGTGGTTCTAAGCCTAAGGCTGGCTTATGTGGATTCTCAGTATCTAACCTGAATATCCCTGATCTGCCGCAACCCTGGGAACAGGATTATGGCAAGCCAGAGCGCATTGTGTCTGCTCTGGATATTATGATCGATGGCCCATTGGGTGCGGCAGCATTTAATAACGAATTTGGACGCCCAAATATCTGTGGCTACTTCCGCAGTTACGAACAGCGTATTAAATCATCTGACGGTGAAGAGGTACGTGGCTATCATAAACCCATTATGCTGGCTGGTGGTGTCGGCACTATCCGTCCTGAGCATATTGATAAGCTGGGCATTCCTGCTGGCAGTAATATCATCGTGCTGGGTGGCCCGGCGATGCTGATCGGTCTGGGTGGTGGTGCTGCGTCTTCCATGACCAGCGGCAGCAGTAGCGAAAACCTCGACTTTGCTTCAGTACAACGTGGTAATCCTGAGATGGAAAGACGCGTGCAGGAAGTGATAGATCGCTGTTATGTGCAGGCTGAGAAT
>JBNKPX010000135.1:0-6087 GCA_050295575.1 Gammaproteobacteria bacterium
AGCGGTCTTATCTTGACCCTTACAGCCATCGCATTTTTCGGTACGAACAAATGTAGGCATTATTTTCTCCTAGTTTTAATTACTGCAGTAATAATATCGATACCTGAAACGAGAGTGTCTCAAGCATCAATAATCTGGTGCAAGAAAGATCAAGGCGGAACCTGCGGCCAAAGTCTGATCTATCCTAGAACGGAGGGTAGGGTATTCCTTTCGTCAGATAATACAATTCGATTTATCTTGTGGCGCTATAAGCTGGACTTATTTATATACCATTAGAGATATAAGGATATTGTAAGGCTTATTCCACTTGAACTAGGCATAGGTTGAAGATGCCATAAATTGCAGCAATTCGGGCAGAAATATGGCATTTGCTGATAAAAAAAATTTGGGTTTGATCTGTGAGCTTTTGATCTATTCGAGAATTGTTGCGCAGCGGCTTAAATGTTCCGCCTCGGCGTTGAAAAATTCAGCTTTGTCATCCTTAGCTAGGGCATCCTCGGCTCGGGCATCCAGCTTCGATCTCGACAATAGCTCGGCTCTGGCTTCCTGCTTCACACTACCACCTATGTCCATATAGGCGTCCTGCATTGTTCTACCTTCGCTCATCCTTGAGCTCGTAACACTTACATCCATGTAGGCGTTCGCAATAATGGATATTACCAGTGCTGGACTTGGTCAAATCCAGTTGGTTTTATGCTTTGAGGTCGCTGCTCAGGTGGGGTTGTAGCTTACGAATCATGTCGGCAAATATCTTCGGGTTGCCCGTGACGATGTTGCCTGTTTGCAGATAGTTTTCATTTCCACTGAAATCACCCACCAGGCCACCAGCCTCACGGATGATGAGTGCGCCTGCGGCCATATCCCAGGGCTTTAATCCGATTTCCCAGAAGCCATCAAGTCTGCCAGCGGCGACATAAGCCAGATCCAGTGCAGCAGAACCTGCTCGACGGATATCTCCAGCCTGGCTGAAGAAATCGCTCAGCATGGCCTGATAGGCAGGGTAATGGTGTTTTTCCTTGAAAGGAAATCCTGTGCCGAGCAGGGCACCTTGAATACTTACCGGCCTGGCGACTCGAATTCTACGATTATTAAGCGATGCACCCTCTCCTTTACTGGCCGTGAATAGCTCTTCTTTGCTGGGATCGTAGACAACAGCCTGTTCCAGTCGGCCCTTATGCGCGAGGGCAATAGAAACCGCAAAATGTGGAATGCCATGTAAATAATTGGTGGTGCCATCCAGTGGATCGATAATCCATTGATATTCACTGTCACCGGCTAAACCTGATTCTTCTGCCAGAATGCTGTGATCCGGGTAGGCTTTTAATAGAGTATCGATAATGCGGGCTTCAGCCTGCCGATCAACCTGAGTGACAAAATCATTGGGTGATTTTGATTCAATTTCCAGGTTCGGGATATTGTTAATTTGACGGGTAATATAATCGCCAGCTACGCGTGCAGCACGGATAGCTATGTTCATCATGGGTTGCATAAGAATAGTTCTAAAAAAGAGGTTCGCTAAGAGGCGCGCAGTTTAACAAAACTGTGTATAAAATGTCGGGGAATTTCTATCTTTAATATTTGAGTCAGGAAGGCTTAAGCCCTCGTCAGGAATATCGATTATTACTACAATTAAAAATTAATGCAGGTGAAAATTACTGTGATTTATCGTTAAAGGTGTAATATCTAAATAATGTATACGGAAAAGGGGGCCCCAATCCCCCCTAATCATAGGACCTGATAGGGACGAATTCGTGAAATCTGACGCGATAATTCTAAATACACTGGTTTTTCTTATCCTTTCCTGGATATTGATTGGTGGAGGCCTGTATTTTGTGTATCAGGCCAGAACTAATGACTTTTATGCCAATCAACAGGAAATTAGCGATCATGGGCTTAGAATAACGGCTAATGAGATTGAGAATTACATCCAGCGTAGCCGTCACCTGTTAACCCTGCTAATTAAAGATCACTTACCCAAGCTGCAAATGCTGGCAGAAAACCCTGATTCAAAAAGCCTGTATCAGGAAGTGAAGGCTGCTGTTAGTGGTCATTTCCCTGAATCTTTCAACTTTACGCTGGTAGATAGTGATGGGCGAATCCTGATGCAGGATCCCTATCATTTTATTGGTAATAGCTGTCTCGCCGATATCAGGGGATTTACAGATAGTGGAGATCTGAATGAGATTGCTATTCATAGTAATCCAGATCCAGATGCATACCATATCGATATTCTGCAAAAGGTTCCAAATTTAAAAGAGTCAAATACCGGTATTTTCTTCGTCAGCCTGGGTACCCGAATCTTGACGCGCCTGATCAGCAATGGGCAACCCTATCATCATAATTTCTATCTGGTCAGGAGGGATATTGATGACAGGCTGCTGATCGAGGTTTCACAACAGGGCAGCCGTACTGAATTAAAGCGAAATCAATATCTTAGCGAAGATGAGGTTTTATCGATATTTTCTCGAATCCCGGTACCTGGCACAAAATGGGAAATGGTTGATTTGATTGATCAGGGATACCTGCAAAGTGAAAGTGAAAGCTTCCTTAAGTATTCATTGGGCATTACTCTGGTTTACCTGATACTAAGCTCGGCCTTCTTTCTGGTTTTTAGACACGGTGAAATAAAACGTCTGCGCCAGGATGAGGAAATCAGGAAACTGAACGCTTCGCTAACCCAGACTATTCATCAAAGAAATACTCAACTTGAACAAAGTAAGCAATTACTCACCTATCAGGCGACCCATGATTCTCTCACTGGATTGAAAAACCGTAAGGAATTCGAAATTCAGATAGAGCAGACGGTGCTGGATGTAAAACACAGAACAGAGCTGCAAGCTGTCGTTCTGTATATCGATTTAGATCACTTCAAGATTATCAATGAAACCTGTGGTCTTTCCGCGGGTGATGAAATGATTAAGCAGATAGCAATCTCTCTGAGTGGCATCTTACGTCGCAATGATCTGTTAGCTCGTATCGGTGGGGATGAGTTTGGTATTATGTTGAGAGACTGTGATCTTGTTCAGGCAGAATTGATTGCACTGACTGTCAGTACCCAGATAAGTAATCATGCTTTCATGTGGGATAACAAAAAGTTTGATATCACTGCAAGTATTGGTGTAGCCGAAGTCAACGAAGAGGTGATGGATGCTTCTGATCTACTCAGAGAGGTCGACTCGGCCTGTTCTGCAGCCAAGGAGCTGGGGCGCAATCAAGTCCATCTCTATCATCCTGAGGACACAATGTTTAAAAACCGTCGCAATGAAATGTACTGGTCAGGTGAGACCATACGCTTGATTGAGTCGGATCGAATGGAGCTTTTCGGCCAACAGATACAGGCCATCGGTGCTCAGGATATATCTGACTGGTATGAGGTATTGGTCAGGTTACGTGATAAAGAGGATAATCTGATCTACCCGGATGTGTTTATACCTGCGCTGGAGCAATATGGTGGAATTGATAAGCTGGATCGACAGGTAGTGACCAAATCCGTTGAATTCCTGGCTCAGCATCCAGGTATTCGTTTAAATATAAACCTGTCGGGTAAATCGGTAGGTAATCACGAAATGCTGACACTTATTGGTGATTTGCTTGCGCAATATCAGGTGTTGCCAGAGAGTCTGGTGTTCGAAATTACAGAAACGGTCGCCATGACCAATATTTCTCAGGCGCGAAAATTTATTCAAAGGATTAAGGATCAGGGATGTCAGCTAGCGCTGGATGATTTTGGGTCAGGCATGTCTTCCTTTAGTTACCTGAAAAATCTGGATGTCGACTACGTTAAGTTAGATGGCAGTTTTGTGCGTAACCTGCATAGTGATCCAGTGCACTACGCCATGGTCGAGTCGATCAATGGAGTCGTCAAGGTTATGGGTAGGGAGTGTATTGCAGAATTTGTCGAGAATGAAGAAGTGAGGCAGAAGTTAAAGGATATGGGGGTTGCCTACGGGCAGGGTTATCATATTCATAAACCTCAAAATTTGAATTCAATAGAGTTTCAAAGCCAGCTATCCAATAATACTGTTGATTTTGATGTATCCTGACGGGCTTTTTTAAACCAGCAATTAGCGTTAACAGGTCCTAATGAATTTAGACAATATCAAAATCGTCATGGTGGAAACCACGCATCCGGGTAATATCGGTGCAGCTGCCCGTGCCATGAAAAATATGCAATTGAGCAATCTGGCTCTGGTTAATCCAAAGTGTCCTGTCGGTGAACGTGCTTATGCCCGAGCTTCAGGCGCGAATGGCATACTGGACGAGATGACGAAGTTTAATACCTTGCCCGAAGCTCTGGCGGATTGTCATCTGGTGATAGGCACCAGTGCTCGAACCAGGTCGCTTAGCTGGCCACAATTGAATCCGCGCGAATTGGGAGAGAAAGCGCTGGCGTTACCAGATGATCAGAAACTGGCGATTGTATTTGGCCGTGAGCATGCAGGGCTAACCAACGAAGAATTACAACATTGCCATTTTACGGTCAATATTCCCACCAATCCTGATTTCAGCTCGCTTAATGTAGGCGCTGCTGTACAGGTCATCAGTTATGAAATTTATCAGCAATATCAACACTCTTTAGCCATTTCAGCTGACACTAATGATCAGCTTGCCAGTGAAGAAGAGTCTATGGCGAGTAGTGCGGAGCTTGAGGGCTATTTCCACCATCTGGAACAGGTATTGATTTCTACAGGTTTTATCGATGCTGAAAACCCCCGTCAGATGATGAAACGCCTGCGCAGATTGTATCAACGTGTTTTGCCGACACAGAATGAAGTGAATATCCTGCGTGGAATCTTAAGCTCGGTAGAGAAGTATAAAAAATAGTAGTAACAGCCCCTAATTGTTATCGAGATAGCGTTTATCGTCAAAGGTTGATATCCATTCGGGCTTATAAACCACGAAGATGGAAATAGTCGCCCCGGTTATAAAGGCTTCGGGATACATGATGGGGATAAAAATCATCAGGTACTCATCCAGCATTTCCTGTGTAAGGCTGTTATCTAGCAAGGTAAGTATCTGATAGGAGGCAAATCCACTGGAAATCATGGATAAGCCCGCAGCAAGAAAGGCTGCGATAAAGATATAAACAAAATAATTGGGGGGCAGGTACCACTCATTAAGTCGCCATATCGAGTAGCTGATAAAAATGGGCAGGATACCAGTGAGCAGAGCATTCATGGCATAGGCCTGAAAATCTGCAGCAGTAACCAATGTAATACCCAATACGATTATTGCATTTGCCATTACAGCAACCTGCCAGCGAAACATCAATGTCAGGATGGTGGAGCCCAGTAAATGTATCGACAGGCCAGTTTCAACATTCACCTTTAATATCCACAATACAAACACGGCGGTACAGGCGGCAAACAGTGTATTGCTGGAGTCATTCTGTAGCAGGATGGGCCACGGCGCACGATACACTGCCCACAGCAATATCGGCCAGTAGATGAAATGAGCCCAGATCCAGCCATCCGCCAAGTGTATAGAGTTAAGGTCCAAGGTGTGATGAATTAAGTTTGCAAGAGTACATTGTACCCAATCGTGATTCTGTATGGAGTTGATTTATATCATTCTAAGATAGCTTTTGATTTTACTGCTGTTACACATAGATACAAATCCTTAGCCCTTAGACAAAGTTTGTTGCGAGAGAGAGGATCATGGTTGTGGTGTGGCTGCAGAAGAGCATAATCAGGCAGGCCACCGAGGCTTACTATCGAGCTGACCTCGCGTGCTTGAGGATTAGCGGTGGTTTCGGGCTCGGCCTGTACCTGTGTCAAAAGATCGTCGATGCACATCAGGCTGAAATGCAGGTACAGAGTCAGTTAGGTGGGGCATCCTGGTTCAGATAACATTGCCAGGGGCTGAATTGGGGGCCTGATGTATAGTAAAATTAATCCCGACTAAAATGGTAGGAATTAATACTTGACCAAATTAGTCAGGATTGTATACTGACTCGAAATCGGCCAAACAACAGGTGTACCAATGCGTTTATCCACCAAAAGCAGATATGCAGTTACTTCATTACTCGATATGGTTATGCACTCGGATAAGGGACCCGTATCCTTAGCAGATATCTCTCAACGTCAG
>JBNKPX010000136.1:0-6001 GCA_050295575.1 Gammaproteobacteria bacterium
TACGTCTGACAACCACACGGTCATGCAAAGGACGAATATTCATTGATTGAAATCTCCTAAATTATTAGTTAAACGAGTGTTAGCACTCTACCTTGGTGAGTGCTAATCATAATCAGCAAAGCTGAGTAGTCAAGCTATATTGGGGGGGTTTCTAAAGTTTCAAGTACAGTTTTGAAAAATTATAATTACTCTTGTGCTATTTATTAGCCAGAACTCCCGGATTGATATTGAGATAACCAACTGGTTTCGCACTCTGCTTATCTAAAACGATAATGCTAGCGTTGTTAAAACGCTCAAATTTTAGTAGATAAACCTCGCTCAAACTAACTGACTTATCTCTGGCAAATTGTTCGAGTTCTGCTTTATAGCTGGGGATGGCCAAAAATTTCTCTATCTCCAATGCATTTTGAGCTACTTCCTTCAGTGGCGGTGGGTAAGACTCGTAATACTTCGGAAATTCAAACAGCATCTTTCCCTTGGAAATTCCATCGTCAATGAATTCCTGAATCGCCTTGCGATTTGAAGGTAACCGTACAACAGCCAACTTTGGGCCAACGTTGAAATAACGACTCAACTCTTCATCATCTATAGCTTGATCATCAATTGAGTTGCTTGGAACCATATACATCACTCCATCATTAAAGGCGATAAACTCCGGGTGTGATGCCTGAATTGTATACCCACCATAAATAAATGCTGCTACCTGCGCCAAAACA
The DNA here is from genome assembly GCA_050295575.1 of Gammaproteobacteria bacterium. Classification (GTDB taxonomy): domain Bacteria; phylum Pseudomonadota; class Gammaproteobacteria; genus JACNJF01. The sequence continues at coordinate 717 of JBNKPX010000136.1, forward strand.
ATCACACTTAAATCAAATTTGAGTGATGGTTTATTAGGTTTGAAGACAACAAAAGTCAACATTGGGCCCAGAATAACATCAACTAGTGCTAATAATTGTAAAACATCTATAACATTGGCGTAACGATAAAAAGGATCAGGATACCAATAAAGCAACGTGACTAAAGATAATATAATCAGTGCAGCAGCACTTAGGGATAAGTGAATTAAAGATGCTTTAAAGCGTGTCATTTGATGCCTGTCAGATAGAATTATCAATTCAGTATAGTAAAGACTATAGAAACATGTATGCAAGAATAGTAAGACTAAAGATCATCATCCTTTCGATAGCTCACATCCTCAATCACATCGGAGGATGATTTTGATCGAGACTCAGGTTGGGTTTGCACCACAAAGTGGCCATAAGCCTTAAGTCGAGTGATAATGGCCTGCATCATCATCTTACGAGTAGCCGGTATTAATAGCAGAAAACCAAACGCATCAGTAAAGAAACCAGGTGTTAGCAAAAAAGCTCCTGCCATCATCAGGGCCATCCCTTCCAGTAGTTCCTGTGCGGGCATTTCGCCATGATTCATCTTATCCTGAGCCCGTGACAGCGTTGAAAGCCCTTGCCTTTTTAATAATTGAACCCCGATCACTGCAGTCAGCACGACAAAGAATACTGTCCACAACGCCCCAATGACCTGACCAACCTGAATCAGGATGTATATTTCGACGATGGGAACAACCAAAAAGATAAGAGCAAAAACTGGAAACATAAATTAACCGGGAATAGAATGCGCGTTTTGTGAGTCTGTATAGGCAATATATAGGGATGATTTCTCATCAATCAACAAATAATTAATAATTATGCGGGTATATTGCTTTGACAAATATCGTTTTGATACTTACGACCTGGCCAGACGAGCAACTTGCGCAGCAGGCAGCACATCATTGGCTAGAACTTAACCTGGTCGCCTGTGTCAACATTCTTCCTGAGATGACATCTATTTATCGCTGGGATGGTGAGATTCAAACTGGCACCGAACACCAAATGTTATTAAAAACCAGCGCTCACCGAGTAGATGAGTTGATGCAGTCGATTGTGGAGCTACACCCCTACGAATGCCCGGAAATACTGCAGCTACCCGTAACAGGTGGCTACGATGAATATATAAACTGGATTAAAGGTAATACTAAATGAGAATAATGAAAGCGTTTTTAATCTTACTGGCCTGCCTCGGCATACTACAAACTTCGTTTGCCCAGGACGAAGAATTACTGGCTCCTGAAAAAGCTTTCAGTCTACAGGCCAGGATTGAAAACAATGCAGTCATCGCCGAGTACACCATTGCTCCAGGTTATTATATGTATCGAGAAGCATTCCGCTTCGACCTTGAAACCGATGGAGCGACCTTCGGAGAAGCCTCTGTTCCCGATGGCAAGATCAAACATGATGAATTTTTTGGCGATGTTGAGATTTATCGTGGCAGTGTAGCCATCAAGCTACCGGTTCTTGCTGAAGGCGCATCGACTCCTGCTCAGATCAAGATAAAAACCACCGGCCAGGGCTGTGCCGACATGGGTGTATGCTACCCACCGCTCTACCAGACCTTGAGCATGAACATGGCCAGTAGCGCTAGCGTTTTACCACAGCCCTATGAATTCAAGCCGATCAAGGTTGCTGCAGCAGAAACGGTAGATAATAGCGTTGCTGAATTACAGAACCTTTTTGCTCAGGCTACAGAAAATCCCGCAGCGGATAATGCTAACGACGGCAGTTCCAGTCCATTAGATCAGTTACAGGCACTGGGGGCAGATATTGGTCTGGATGATGAAGAAGAAATCCCCGATCCTGACAAAGCTTTTCAACTTGGCGCCGTGATCGATAAGAACAATATCATTCAGGCTGAGATCCAGATCTATAGCCACACTTATCTTTATAAGAATAAAATGAAGTTCAAAATGCTCGATGGTGAAGGTCATACCATAGGAGCGATCTCGCTACCCAAAGGCGATGAAAAGAACGATGAATTTTTTGGGCTGATGGAGGTTTATCATGACTATTTCAAGGTGTCTGTGCCCGTCATCAGCGATCCCAATGCGAGTGCTCAATATGTTATTTCCATGGGCTATCAGGGCTGTGTAGAGGATAAAATCTGTTATCCACCAATCACCAAATATCTAAAGGTTGATTTAGCCAGTAAAACACTGGACATACTGGATGACAAACCAGCTCTGAGCAGCAAGGCGCAAGCTACTGCACCCCCATCCCAGGGAATGACTTTAACTAGTACCACTAGTAAAAAAATAAATGACACCTCTGCGCCCCCCGCAATTATCAACGAGCAGGATAAATTACTTCAAGAATTGCAATCATCTGGAGTTTGGTACGGCCTATTACTAAGCCTTGGATTTGGCATATTGGTAGCATTTACAGCTTGCATGTATCCTTTAATCCCAATTCTTTCATCACTCATCATGGGGCAAGGGGAAAAAATCACAGCGTTTAAAGCATTTAACCTATCTCTCGCATACACACAAGGTATCGCGATTACTTTTGGCATTTTAGGAGCAATTTTTGCTCTGCTTGGCAAGGGTTTAGGTATTCAGGGTTATCTCCAAACTCCATGGGTATTAATTCCTTCAGCGCTGTTGTTTATAGGCTTAGCTCTATCTATGTTCGGTTTCTACCAGATACAAATGCCAAGCTTCCTGCAGTCACGTCTAAATGAGATGAGTAACAACCAACAAGGTGGCTCATTTATAGGTGTTGCATTGATGGGCATGTTCTCTGCTCTAATAGTGGGCCCCTGTGGTGGACCAATATTAATTGCGGTACTTGGATTTGCATCACAATCTGGTAACGCATTTCTGGGTTTTTTCACGTTATGGCTATTTGGAACAGGTATGGGATTGCCTCTATTAGCAATGGGCTCTGGTGGAGGCTCATTACTCCCAAAAGCTGGTACATGGATGGATACAGTCAAAGCAACCGGCGGGATTATTATGATTGCCTTAGCCATAAGCTTTCTAGAACGTCTCAGTCCAACATATATCCCTATTTCGATGATTATGCTGATGTGGGGTAGTTTTTTAATAATAGTATCAATATACATGGGTGCCACTAAACAACTATCTGACTCTGCTAGTGGCTGGCATAAATTATGGAAAGGCTTGGGAGTAGTAATTCTAATTTATGGTGCATTATTTATTATTGGTGTAGCAGTAGGAAACAAAGATACACTCCAACCGCTTAAAGGACTGAATAATTTTCAATCCAGTGCCGCAGAAAAACACCTCTCTTTCAAACGCATCAAGACTATAGAGGACCTTGAGCTCGAAGTACTCAATGCTAAAAAACAAAATAAGCCTGTATTACTAGACTTTTATGCGGATTGGTGCGTTTATTGTAAAACCATGGAAAAAGAGATTTTCCCTAACCCAACAGTTAAAGACGCCCTAAAAGATTTCGTATTACTTCAAGCAGACATCACTCGGCAAGATGAAGCTGATACTTCCCTTATGAACCACCTTGATTTGACCGCCCCTCCTGCTATTTATTTTTGGAATAGCAATGGTGAGGAACTTCGCCAATACCGTATCATTGGAAATGTAACAGCTGAACAACTAGCTAACCGTGCAAATCTGTTGAACCCATAAATAACAAATTATTTCTATCCATTATGAATAGAGATCTAGCAACCGTTATTGCAGTCAGCCTGCTGTCTGCACTGGCGGGCATACTGCTCTACCGTTATTTTATTTATCAGCCACAATTTACTAGCGCAGCCGTAACTCGAGATCTTTCGCAAAAATCTCAGCCTCAATCTTTGCTGAAATTCGGTGACATTACCCTGCCAGATGTTAACCAGAAGCCGCAGCCGTTAAATCAATGGCATCAAAAACCACTCCTCGTGGTTAACTTCTGGGCTCCCTGGTGCGCACCCTGTCGACGAGAAATTCCTGATCTGATTGAAATACAGAAAGAGTATGCCGAACATGTGCAACTGGTTGGTTTATCTTTTGACAGTGCTGATAATGTGCGCGAGTTCAGCAGTCAATTCGATTTTAATTACCCTTTGCTTTTAGTTGACCAGCAGGCACGGCAACTCAATCAATACTTTGGGAACAATAGCGGCGGGCTTCCATTTACTGTCATATTAAATGCCGAACGCGAGATCATCTATCGTCATAGCGGCGAACTGGATAAGTCACAAATTGAATCTATAATTAAGCCCGAACTTAAAATTTAAAAGTACAAAATTGCAACGAATATCGTTAATTTAGTGAAAACTAGACACGATCTTGTAGGTATGTTTCAATTGCCAGCAAATTTTGATCAACCTATAAAAAAGCGACAAAAATGCCAAACATCCTGGTTATCCACGGTCCAAATCTGAATCTTCTGGGTATTCGAGAACCCGGTCTTTACGGTGCAGATACCCTACAGGCAATCAATCAGGAGCTTACTGATTTAGCCAGGGACTATGAGGTGGGACTGACTACCTTTCAGTCTAACCATGAAGGGCAGATTGTTGACCGATTACACCAGACCATTGATGACGGTACCGATTTTATAGTGATCAATCCCGCTGCTTTTACCCATACCAGTGTTGCCATTCGCGATGCTTTTCTCGGTTGTAAAACCCCCTTCATCGAAGTGCATCTTTCCAATGTACATGCGCGTGAAGAATTCAGGCAGCACTCGTATTTATCGGATATTGCAGTCGGTGTCATCATGGGCCTGGGTAAAGACAGTTACCTGCTTGCCCTGCACGCTGCAATTGCTCGATGCAAATAATCTAATTCCCCCTTTATTAAGTAGTTAACAGGTACAGAGACCATCATGGATATTCGTAAAATAAAAAAACTTATCGAACTGCTGGAAGAATCTGGCATTGCAGAACTGGAAATCAAGGAAGGCGAAGAATCTGTTCGAATCAGTCGTCAGACCAACCCTCAAACCTATGCTCCGGCACCAGCGATGATGCAGGCTCCTGTTGCTGCTGCAGCACCTGCTCCAGTCGCTGCGGTTGAGACTGCTGAACCAGACAAAACAGGGCATAGAATTAAATCTCCGATGGTAGGCACTTACTATGCTTCACCCTCACCTACAGCACCGCCTTTTGTTAAGGTAGGTCAAAAGGTTAATATTGGCGATACCCTGTGTATCATCGAAGCCATGAAAATGATGAATCAGATCGAAGCTGATAAATCTGGCACAATTCGACAGGCCCTGCTGGAAAATGGCCAGCCGGTCGAATTTGACCAGGAATTATTTGTCATCGACTAGAGAATAATCAT
>JBNKPX010000137.1:0-5723 GCA_050295575.1 Gammaproteobacteria bacterium
TCAGGCAGAGCAAATCACCAGCTCATTGCGAAGCTCAGGGCTCCATGTACTCGCTGAACACGCTGAAGATGCTGAAGACATGACAGAAATCATCAACAGCAAGCCACTCGATCTAATCCTGTTTTCCATGGATTTACCTGAGTTTAGCCTGCAGCAGGCTCAGCAACTGATACATGAATGCGGACGACACCTTTCACTCATTGCCTTGAGCGATAAGATCAGTGAGACTCAGGTGGTGCATGCGATGGAACAGGGCGCTCAGGATGTTCTGCTATCAGCAGAGCTGGAGCACCTGGCCCTGGTGGTTAAACGTGAAGCACAAAATTTAAAGCTCTGGCGTAACTTCGTCAGCAATGAAAAAGAGTTACACGAAAGCGAGAAACGTTGTCAGTCACTGCTGGCAAACTCCAAGGATGCCGTTGCCTATGTTCACGAGGGTATGCATATCTACGCAAATGCCCCCTACCTGGACCTGTTCGGACATGCCGATTTTGACGAAGTTGAAGGCGTCCCTTTAATCGATATGGTGGACAGCAGTCAGCAGGAAACCCTCAAACAGTTTCTGCGTAACCTGAGCCAAAACAAAAACACCACCAATGAACTCAGCCTGAACCTTATTCATCATAGCGGTGAAGTCGTCGAGGGACAGGTGGAATTCTCTCGTGCCAGCTTCGACGGTGAACCTTGCACCCAGGTTTTAATCCGCTCAAAAGCCGATACTTCCGAACTGGAAGAGCAGATTAATTACCTGCATAAACACGATCTGGTGACAGGCTTATATAATCGCCAGTATTTCATGGAAAAACTGCAGGCCAATATTGATGAAGCGATCAGTGGTGGCAAATCCTCAGTTCTGTTATATATCTCAATCGATAACTTCACCCATGTGCGCGATACCGTAGGTATCTCAGGCTGCGATATCCTGATCAATGATATTGCCAAAATCCTTGAGCAGGGTAGTGGTGAAGATGATCGTGTATGTCGCTTCGGCGCTTATAGCTATACTATTCTCTGTTACAACAAGGATAAGCAAGCCGTTGAAGCAGGCACGGCAAATTTACTCAAATTGATCGAACAGAATATTTCCGAAATTGGAAAGCAATCCATCAGCTCTACCTGCAGTATCTCGATTTATTATATCGATGAGAATGTACCTCCAAACCCGGCTGAAATTATTGCACGTGCAGAGCGTAATCTTGACCAGATTCAGCGTGATGGTGGTAATCGTGCAGAAGCATACGTGCCTGTAGCTGGTGAAATGAGTCAGGAAGAAGAAGATGTTGAAATTACCCGTAAGATCAAGGCCGCCATATCCAACAATAGCATCATCCCCTTATTTCAACCCGTGGTCAGCATTGGTGGGGCAAGTGGCGAGCGCTATGAAATTATCCGCCAGCTAAAAACTGAAGAAGGTGAAATACTCACAGATGCTGAGCTAATGCCTTCTGCAGAACGATCAGGCAGCGCTAAAACACTGGATCGCTGGTCAATCATGCAAGCCATTAGAATTATTGGCAAGTCGGTACAGGCCAATCGTAAGGTCGATGTTTTTATCACCCTAAGCGCTGATTCTATACAGGACCCTACGCTGGCTCGCTGGATTGCCCAACGCTTACAGGGCTCTAAAACACCGGGCGAACGTCTGGTTTTAGGCATTAATGAAGCGCATGCCGTCAATCAGCTTAAGGCGGCTAAAACCCTGTTCAAGGGCCTTAAACAATTACATTGTCAGGTTTTTCTGGATGGTTTTGGCACCGGCCTAAACCCATTTCAGCTGGTTAAACATTTGCCTGCTGACTATCTGCGCATCAATGCAGCCTATATGGAAGGACTATCTTCCAATCAGGAAAATCAGAATAGTATCCGCGAAATGACCGAACAGGCATCGTCTATGGAAGTTCGCTGTATCGTACCCAATGTTAGCGATGCCAGTGTATTGAGCGTCCTGTGGTCGGTCGGCGCTGATTTTGTACAGGGTGACTTTTTACAGGCGCCCAGTGACAGAATGAGTTACGATTTCACTTCCATGTCAAGCTGATTGCATTCATCGCTCTATATGGAAGCCTTCAATGCCGCAATTCGTTTTTCCAGCGGCGGATGGGTACTCATTAATTCCATCAACGACGTACCGGCCGAAATTCCAAACGCAGCAAGCTCTCCCTTCATACCCTGAGGCTCATGAGCGTGACGTAAACGCTCTAAAGCAGCAACCATTTTGCCCGCCCCGGCAAGTCTTGCCCCACCCTCATCGGCTCGATATTCACGCCGGCGAGAAAACCATGCCGCAATCATTGCAGCCACGATACCTAATACCATTTCAGCAACAATCGAGCCGATCCAGTACCCCGGCCCCACACCACGTTCTACCTTAAATACCACCCGATCCACTAATATTCCGATAATGCGAGAAAAGAATATGACAAAGGTATTCAAAACACCCTGTAGTAGCCCCATCGTGACCATATCTCCATTCGCCACATGTGACATTTCATGCCCCAGAACAGCTTCGACCTCATCACGTGACATTTGATTCAGCAGCCCTGAGCTAACTGCCACCAGTGCATTGTTTTTATCCATACCTGTGGCAAATGCATTCATCACATCAGCGGGAAAGATACCGACTTCAGGCATACCGACCCCTGCCTGTTGTGCCTGGCGTTTAACTACATTCACCAGCCATTGTTCGGTTTCATTGCGGGGAGCTTCAATAATCTGCACCCCCATGGAACGTTTAGCCAGCATTTTGGACATAGCCAGAGAAATAAATGACCCGGCAAATCCCATGATGGCGGCCATCAGCAACAGGCCATTAAGCTGGAAAGCCCCACCCTGCTGAGCCAGATAAGAATCCACACCCAGCACTCGCATAGAGATACTGAGCACAGCCAGTACACCAAAATTGGCGAGTAAAAATAACATCACACGATTGAACATTTTGAACCTCGAGTTGCTTATACTGAAATTCAATATAATGATGAATAGACTGATAACAAGCAGCTATCATCCACATTTTTCATTGTTCATCTTTAAGGAAGCTCTGAATAATTCATCCATGAATTACCTGAGCTCGAAAAACGAAAACTGTGATTTTCGTTTTTCTCACAAAACAATGGCTTGTAGCCACCGATTTTGGCGGCACATCCCTGTGTCGCAGGAAGCTTTGAATTAATCAGATATTCCATAATATGGCGCACTAGATCAGTGCTAGAAACACACCTTTAGCTGATTAAACCTTGATACTCGGCCCCGTAAGCCCAAAACATGTATAATTCATAACCTGAATAGATTTATTCGCTGCAATATTCAGTTATCATAGAATAAAAAATAACCAGCCCGACTGTCATCAAATGTTCATTAATGTCGGGTACTCTGCAGCATTTTTTACATTTAGACCGATAAATACTCAGGAATCAGAAAGTGAAAAGCCCTTTTAAACTGGATCGTCGTACCAAAATAGTAGCAACCTTAGGCCCCTCTTCAGCATCAGAAGATATCATCATGTCACTGGTACAGGCCGGGGTGAATGTATTTCGACTCAATTTTAGCCATGGCTCTCATGAAGAACATAGTCAACGCGTCGACATGATTCGTAAAATCGAGAAAATGGTTGGGCGTCCAATTGGCATACTCCTCGATTTACAGGGCCCCAAACTTCGCATTGGCACCTTTACTGAAGGCAAGGTTAAACTGAAAAAGAAGCACACCTTTACCCTTTATCTAAACAAGCATGCAGGCGATGAAAATGGTGTTACCCTGCCACACAAGGAAATCTTTGAAGTGTTACAACCTGGTCATGACTTACTGATCGATGACGGCAAGGTTCGTCTACGTGTAGAGCAGGTAACCACTACAGAAATCACCACTAAGGTTATCGTGGGCGGAAAAATCTCTGACCGCAAAGGGGTCAATGTTCCAGATACTCAGTTACCTATCAGCGCCCTTACAAAAAAAGACCGTAAAGACCTGGCATTCGGCCTGGATCTAAATATCGACTGGGTGGCGCTATCCTTTGTTCAGCGCGTAGAAGACGTCATGGAAGTGCGCGAATTAATCGCTGGCCGTGCAGGTGTACTCGCCAAACTGGAAAAACCTTCTGCACTGGATGATCTGGAAAATATCATTGCCAGCTCCGACGCCATTATGGTGGCTCGTGGAGATCTGGGCGTTGAGCTACCTCCTGAACGCGTTCCCTCAATTCAAAAACGCATTGTAGAAATATCTCGTGCCAAGGGAAAACCCGTTATCGTAGCTACCCAGATGCTGGAATCGATGATCCAGTCTCCTGTACCTACCCGTGCAGAAGCCTCTGACGTGGCAACAGCTATATACGATGGTGCCGATGCTGTGATGTTGTCAGCCGAAACCGCCGCCGGTGAATATCCTTTAGAAGCGGTAGAAGTGATGGGTAAAATCATCAGTGTTACCGAGAAAGACGAGCATTACCGTAAGATGCTACGCGTATATCCCATTGAAGGTGACGCCACTGATGCAGACGCTATTGCCAGTGCCGCTACCGCCATCGCAACAGCGCGCAATTGTTCAGCCGTCGTCACCTTTACCAGTACTGGATCAACCACCATTCGTGCTTCACGTATGCGCGCCATGGTACCTATTCTGGGTTTAACCCCTTCTGATCATGTCGCACGAAAAATGGCATTGGTGTGGGGGGTTTATTCGGTACAGACTCGTGATGTGGAATCATTCTCAGAAATGGTCGGTAAGTCGGTACGTATGGTTCAACGTAAAGGTTTTTCCAAACTGGGTGAACGCATCGTGGTGATCGCTGGTGTCCCCTTCGGTACCCCGGGCTCAACCAATGTTATTCGTCTGGCTGAGGTTTCTACCGAATATGGCGAGCCTTAGTAAGTAAGGCTCACCAGGGCTGATCAATCTTAGTCCTTATCGATCTGCTCTACCCAATCCACATTCTGCCAGCCGCGTGGTAGCTTGCTGCCACGCTTGCCGCGTTCAATCACATAATCCATCAGTTCTCGATGGTTCATGGTTTTGAATTTCTTACCTACGTGTAAGGTCAGGCTATCTTTTTCGTTAACACAGTGAATGGCGCCAACAATCTCTTCGCCTGCCTTCAGCTTCTTGGGCGGAATATTAATAATTTTATTGCCCTTACCTTTGGCCAGTTGTGGTAAATCTCGTATTGGAATCACACCGATATAGCCGTCACTGGTTACCGCGACGATATACTGGCTGTCGTAATCCTTGACCGCAACGGGAGGCAGTAACTCGGCGCCCGCAGGAATACTGATCAGGGCCTTACCATTCTTATTGCGCGTTACCATATCAGAAAATTTGCAGATAAAACCGTAGCCGAAGGTAGTCGACATCAGATACAGATCTTCATCGCGCCCCATAACAGTGGAAACAAAGTTAACCCCGGCGGCAGGCTTGAAGCGTCCGGTTAAAGGCTCCCCCTGCCCACGTGCAGATGGCAGAGTATGCGCCGGGGTAGCATAGCTGCGCCCGGCACTATCAATAAACACAGCCATTTGATTACTCTTGCCGCGTGCAGCTGACTGGAATTCATCGCCTGATTTATAGTTTAGGCCTTCAGGATCCAGCTCATGCCCTCTACCCGCGCGCACCCAGCCCTTAGCTGACAGTACAACGGTGAGCGCTTCGGAAGGCATCAGGTCAGACTCATCCATAGCCCTGGCCGCTCCACGCGTAACTATCGGAGAACGACGATCATCGCCATAGGTTTC
>JBNKPX010000138.1:0-5668 GCA_050295575.1 Gammaproteobacteria bacterium
CGGGGTCAAGCCCCAATGAACTGTCCGAAATCAATAAGGCGGTAGAAAGGGGGCCAGCATTGCGAACAGTTTCTAACAACTCATGACAGCGTCGGCCTTACTCCTTTCTCCCTACTTATAATAAATATCCTATTTAATATAAGATAGGTAAAGCATAGGATGACGGACATATACGAATTAATACGAGGTTCCTTAAATTTATGAATACTATTTTACCCTTCGTGTTCTTCGTGTTCTCTGTGGTTAAATTATTTTTTAAAGACAAATAACTAACAACAATTATCATCACCAGGACAACAGGATGCTTTAAACCAGGACAGGATAGTCTTTTTATCTGGTACACCACCTGCATGGGCTATCTTGCCATCAACGATGACACCCGGTGTTGACATAATGCCATATGACATAATCTCCGCCATATCCTCAACCTTTTCCAGATTGATTGCTATGCCATTTTCATCGGTAACTTCTTCGATTAACTTTTGAGTGTTCTTACAATTCGCACAACCAGAACCTAATACCTTAACTTCTATCATTTCTCACCTCACAGGATAATATTAAAAAACCAGCCCACTAAAATAATTGAAACCGTCACTATTGCAGTAAATAGTGCCAGAGCCTGCCATTTGATAACCTTCTTTAAAATCATTAATTCAGGCAAAGAGATAGCTGCGATACTCATCATAAAACTCAGCGTGGTACCTATCGCAACACCTTTTAGCAACATCGCTTCGGCCAGGGGAATAACGCCTACCGCATTCGAGTAAAGTGGAACACCAATCAATACCGCCATAGGAACCGCAAAGAAATTATTACTATCGCTCAACTCAGTTGCCCACTGTTCTGGAAAATAGCCATGAAACAGGGCCCCGGCGCCAACTCCCAGGATTACCCATTTCCAGATACGCTTAACAATTTCATCAACCTGTGCATAGGCATAGTAATGTCTCGCTTTAAGAGAGTTATCCTGCTCTATCTTTGCGGTTTCACCCATCTTGATTTTCCATACATAATCTTCAACCCACCTTTCGGGCCTGAATTTTTCCATCACCATGCCGCCAAAAAATGCCGCGAACATACCCGACACTACGTACAACACGGTAATTTCCCAACCAACAATTCCCCACAGCATCACGACGGCTATTTCATTAATCATCGGGCTGGCAATCAAAAAGGAAAAGGTAACGCCTAACGGTATCCCTGCCTCTACAAAACCAATAAATAAAGGAACCGATGAACAAGAGCAGAAAGGCGTAATCGCGCCTAGTAATATTGCTAAAACCCTGGCCAAAAGTCTTGATTTTCCGCGCACATAATCCCTGACCTTTTCCGCTGAAACAAAGGATCTAAACAGGCCCATCACATATATAACAGCCACCAGCATGAAAAAGATTTTTGTTACATCCATAACAAAAAAATGCACACTCGCACCCAGCTGGGTTTCAGCGGACAGGTTCAACAGCTGGTAACTCACCCAGTTAGCAAGTAATTCAAACATTACTTACAGCAACTCAGTGTAGGTCGATTTTTCATAGTGCTTAATCTTTTCTTATCTTGCTTGAAGATACCCGTTTTAGTTAATTCATCTATGGTCATTTTGATAATATTGGTCTTGAAGTCCGATACCGTCGGTTCTTTTGAATACAACACCCATTGACCTTCACGTCGCTGGCTGATTACCTTATTGAGCTTGATGATCGATAAATGACGCGATATTTTGGATTGAGGTAGATCTAGTGCATGCATGATTTCACACACGCAAATCTCTTCGTTTTCAAAAATAAGGGCCAGACACCTTAATCTTGTCTCATCGGCCAGTACTTTAAAGAATTCATTCATATTGATTCTAATCTGTATACGCGCATATTCGGATATCCAGATATATTAGCTCGGTCTTATGCATTGTCAATGTTTATTTAAAAAAGGCGATAAATCATAGCTTGCTGGATATAATGCCTTAAAATTTCACAATCCTGCTCATGCCTTGTTAAGGCTAAAGGATACAAATAGATAGAGAGTAGCAGTAAGGGTTAAAACAAAGCCTCAAGCTCTGACAGGGAATGAATAATCTGTGTCGGACGGGTGCCCCAGCTATCCATTATCTGCTGCTCTGTGCGTTTAACCCATACGCTATTCAGACCGGCATTACCTGCACCTATCACATCAAATGCATTGCCTGATATCAGCCAGGCTTCCTCAGCCCTGGAAGCACTTCGCTTAAGGAAATGTTGATAAACCTCGGGATCGGGTTTGTATTTACGGATCTCATCTGCACTGACTATGTCCTTGAAATAGTGGTTAATACCATCATCTTCAAACAACCTCTCGATATCTTCGACGGGACCATTGGTAAATGCATATAGATTCAAATCGCTGCGCTCGCTGAGTGAGCTGAGGCAGGCGACCACATCTTTAAACACCGGCAAATTTTGATATTTCTTGATAAGGCTATAATGCTGGTCTGGCGTAATTTCAACATCAAAGGCGGTAATACAGTAATCCAGTGCATTAGAGGTACAGGTATAGAAGGGCTCGTAGCGATTCATCATGCTACGACGAAATGAATATTCCAGCTGTTTGTCGCGCCACATGGTAGCGAATGGCATCGCTTTCTGTTGCCCGATATAGTGCTGTAAAAGATCGACCATGCCATAGGTATTGATCAGGGTGCCGTAAACATCAAAAGCTAAAGTAGTCATCGATTATCCATTGCTCCTAAGGCTGGCTACTCAGGAAATGCCTGAGTAGCTATGCTTATATCCACTGATAGTAGTCTAGCGGTTTTCTCTATTATCGATCAGATTTTCTACTACGGTCGGATCAGCCAGGGTAGAGGTATCACCCAGGGTATCGATTTCGTTGGCCGCTATCTTACGCAAAATTCGACGCATGATCTTACCTGAACGTGTTTTCGGTAAGCCGGGTGACCATTGAATCAGGTTTACTTTTGCAATAGGCCCTATCTCTTTACGTACCAGCGCCACCAGTTCGGCCTTTAATTCATCCGTAGGCTCTACGCCTGACATCGGTGTGACATAGGCATAGATACCCTGTCCGGTTAAGTCATGTGGATAACCGACTACTGCTGCCTCAGCTATCTTATCGTGTAATACCAGTGCGGATTCAATCTCAGCAGTACCCAGACGATGACCAGAGATATTCAATACATCATCAACACGACCTGTTATCCAGTAGTAACCATCCTTATCACGCTTGGCACCGTCGCCAGTAAAATAATAGCCCTTGAACATGGCGAAATAGGTTTGATAAAAACGGTCATGATCGCCATACACTGAACGCATCATCGAAGGCCAGGGACGTTTAATGGCCAGGTTACCCTGTGCCGGGTTGCCATCAATCTCATAGCCGTCGTCATCCAGTAATACTGGCTCAACACCAAAGAATGGAAAGGTAGCCGATCCGGGCTTAAGTGGGGTCGCACCCGGTAAAGGCGTCAGCATATGTGCACCAGTTTCGGTTTGCCACCAGGTATCAACAATAGGACAACGGCTGTCACCGACCACGCGGTAGTACCATTCCCAGGCTTCTGGGTTGATCGGCTCACCCACCGTGCCGAGCAGGCGTAAGGCACTACGTTTGGTCTTTTTAACCGGCTCATCACCAGCACCCATCAATGAACGAATCGCTGTTGGTGCGGTGTAGAAAGTAGCCACATTATGCTTATCACAAATCTGCCAGAAACGTGAGATATCGGGGTAGGTTGGAACACCTTCAAACATCAGCGTTGTTGCGCCATTGGCTAAAGGCCCATACACGATATAGCTATGGCCGGTTACCCAGCCGATATCTGCAGTACACCAGTAAACTTCGCCATCTTTATAATCGAATACCAGTTTATGTGTCATTGCGCTCTGCAGCAGATAACCGCCGGTGGTATGTAACACACCCTTTGGCTTACCGGTCGAACCCGAGGTATACAGAATGAATAAAGGATCATCCGCATCCATTTCTTCTGGCTCACACACTGCTGAGGCATCGGCCATCGCTTCGTGATACCAGACATCTATCTTGTCATTCCACTCAACAGGATCGCCACCACGCTTGACCACCAGACAGGTATTTACGTTAGGACAGCCTGCAATTGCCTCATCGGCATTTGCCTTAAGAGGAACGCGCTTACCACCGCGCATGGATTGATCTGAAGTAATCACCACTTTGCAGTCAGAATCCAGAATCCTGTCTTTCAGTGCATCCGGAGAGAATCCGCCAAAAACGATAGAATGCATAGCCCCAATACGGGTACAGGCCAGCATTGCTACAGCTGCTTCGGGGATCATCGGCATATAGATGGAAACCCTGTCTCCTTTTTGTACGCCACGTGATTTTAATACATTGGCAAACTTACACACCTCAGCATGTAGTTCACGGTAGGTTATTTTTCTATCTTCGCCAGGATCATCGCCTTCCCAGATGATGGCAACCTGATCACCGCGGGTTTCCAGATGACGGTCGAGACAGTTGTAGGAAACATTTAATTTACCGCCCAGAAACCATTTAATCCCTAAATCTTCTCTATCAAAACTCCACTCCTGAACCTTGTCCCATTTCTTTGACCAGCTGAGGTATTTATCCGCCTGTTCTGCCCAGAAAGTATCTGGATCATCCATTGATTGGCGATACATCGTTTCATACTCTTGCTGACTCACATTCGCCTGTGCAGCAAACTCAGCAGGGACTGGGTAGATTTGATCTTCTGACATGATGTTCCTCTCCTAAGAGTGATTCTTTATTTAACCGATAAGTTTTCTACGTCTTAATCTATATGCCAAAGCGCCTATTTAAAGGGGACTTTGTAATTTTGAGCCAAACATATTAACCGAGCAAACTCAGTAGCCCATACCTAAAGCGCAGTTACAATGATTTGTTATTTCAATAGCCAATATTACCATTATTATTTTGCTTTATAAGCCCTTTAGCGTGTTAAGTGCCTGTCTTTTCAATCACTACTGGGCGCTATTAACTCTAGGTATTGAAAAAATGATATAGTAAGCCCCTAATTCGTGTTGCGCCGCAGCATAGGATTATTTAGGCTTACCGGCGGACTAAAATCTATCAATTTACCCGGGGTTATTTAATTATGGATAACATACAAACACTCATGATTGAGAGTATCCAGTTGCTACTCATAGGTATGGGCTCGGTATTTATTATTCTGGGTATACTCATCTTTCTTATTAGCACGGTCAGTAAACTACTACCGGAAGAGATGGTTGAACAGCATTTCACAAAACCAGCAGCAAGCAATTCCCATAATCCAACTGATAATAATGAGCTAATTGCCGTCATCAGCACAGCAATAAAGGCTTTCAAAAAACGTAATCCCTCCGATTAACAGCCCGATAAACAGCTATTTCAGCGGAACAACATCATGAGCAAATCAATAAAAATTACCGATAACGTTTTACGTGATGGTCATCAATCTCTATTCGCTACCCGTATGCGTATTGAAGATATGTTACCTATTGCCGAGCAACTCGATAAAATCGGCTTCTGGTCTCTTGAAACCTGGGGCGGCGCTACCTTTGATGCCTGTATCCGCTTTCTGGGAGAAGATCCCTGGGAACGTCTGCGTCTGTTAAAGGCTGCCATGCCAAATACCCCTCAGCAAATGTTGCTGCGCGGTCAAAATGGCCTGGGTTACCGTCAT
>JBNKPX010000139.1:0-5486 GCA_050295575.1 Gammaproteobacteria bacterium
GGTGCTGCAATGTCTGCTCATCCATTCCTCCGGCATTATCAATCACTACTAGCTCAAGATCCCCTCTACCATTTAATGCAGTGGTAATCCTGATGGTTAATAATTGCTCGCTGGCATCCATCGCATTCATACAGAGATTAGCCAGTGCGCCCAATAGTGCCCCCTTATTGCCATTGATCAGGATGCTGTTATCGGTGGCTTCTATCTTCAATTGTGCATGCCTGTGCATCAACTGTGGTGCCAGATGATCATGTAATTCAGCTAATAGATCAGTGATGGCAAAATCACTCATATGGAATTGCCCACCGTGCGCAAAAACCAGCATATCGTTGATAGTTTTCTCGATATGCCTGATTCTATCTAAGGCCTTGCCAGTGAATTTACGGCTTTTCTCTTCATCCAGATTGCCTTCTATGATCTGCGATAGATACAACATGCTTGATGACAGCGGGGTACGAATTTGATGTGCCAGACTCGCCATCATCTTTCCCATGGTCATCAGGTGCAGGTTCTGTTGTGCTGCTCGCTGCAGGACGCGGGTTTGGGTGACATCGCTAAGCAGTAATATCTGTCCGGGTTTATAACCCAGTGGTCGGGTAGAAATACTGAATTGACGTCCATCCGGGGTACGTAATTCCCCCTGATCCAGATCAGCAAGAAATACTCGATGCACAATATCGCGCCAGTGATGCTGACGCAGGGGTTCACCCAGTAATTCAGTGGCAGCGAGGTTAAAGTCATCGACCCTGCCCTGCGAATTGATAACGATGACCGCACCGGGTATAGCATCGATAAGAGATCTGAGTTGTTGACTCATATTGTCCTGAGATTGTGGGGATAGGGTTTCAACTTTGGCACGTGCTAACCCATCAACCGTTACATTCAATTGATTGAAGCTTTCAAGCAGCGTCTCTGAAACCTGATTAAACTGATGAAAGGCCTGCTGTAATTCTACACGTTGTTGGTTTGAGTTCATGATCAGTCATATAACTAGCATCTTCTGAACTACTGCAGGATTCAATCCGACTAGAAATTAACATTACTAATCAATCACTTATAAAACACAAAAAGCTAACAACCACTGCTAATGACAATATATTGACAGCCATTAATGCTCAATCTCATATTTACGCATCTTCTCAACCAGCGTGGTTCTACGCATATGCAGCAGGTTGGCTGCACGCGCCACGACATTATCCGTGACCCCCAGCGCCTGCTCGATGAGAGAGACTTCGATATCCATCAGGTACTGTTTCATATCGATACCACCATCTGGCAATGCATTGAAATTAATGGCTGTAGGCAGGTTAGCCTGAATCTCCGGTGCCTCAATACCCGGGATGATGGCGTCTTCAGGGACAAATTTTGGAGGTAGCTGTTTAACATCGACCACATCATGCGGGTATAGAATGGCCAGACGTTCGATCAGGTTCGCCAGCTCGCGCACATTACCGGGCCAGTCATATTGAGCAAGCATGGCAATGGCATTTCTGGTAAGCCTCACCGAGCCACGATTATCCTGTTCGATACGCTCTATCAATTCACTAACCAGCAATGGAATATCTTCACGACGCTCACGTAACGGCGTCACTTCTATGGGGAATACGTTTAAACGGTAATACAGATCTTCACGAAACCCGCCTGTTTCTATCAACTCTTCCAGTCGTCTATGAGTTGCCGCAATCACTCGCACATCGGTTGGAATAGTACGGTTTCCTCCCACACGTTCAAAGCTGC
The DNA here is from genome assembly GCA_050295575.1 of Gammaproteobacteria bacterium. Classification (GTDB taxonomy): domain Bacteria; phylum Pseudomonadota; class Gammaproteobacteria; genus JACNJF01. The sequence goes on from JBNKPX010000139.1 coordinate 1,738, forward strand.
GTTCCTGTAATACACGTAATAATTTCACCTGCATAGATAAAGGCATATCGCCAATTTCATCGAGAAATATCACCCCACCCTCTGCCAGCTCGAAGCGCCCCTGGCGAGAATTAATAGCACCGGTAAAAGCACCTTTTTCATGGCCGAATAATTCACTTTCAAGCAGGTCAGCAGGAATAGCGCCACAATTTATAGGAATAAAAGGCTTATTAGAACGATTAGACTGTGCGTGTATATTCCTGGCGATAACCTCTTTACCCGTTCCCGATTCACCCAGAATCAAAACCGATGCATTGGTATCAGCTACCTGGCCGATCATTTGATTGATGGCATTGACTGACGGGCTGGCCCCAATGAAAGGCTGGCATTGACGATTATGCTTGCGCCGTTCCTGAGAATTATGCGATTTTAACTGATCTAGCAGTTGGGCCAGGGAATGATAATCCGGGCTGAAACACAGCGCTGCGATAAAGGGACGATGAACCACCACTTTCTGATTATTCAGATCTTCTTTCGCAGCGAGTAGTACTACCGGCAACTGAATCTGGTTCTGTTCATTGTGATGCTGCAATATATGGACTACAGAGTCATTTTGAATAGTGAAGATGCCCAGGTAATCGGACAGCCTGGAAGGTTCAATTTCTTTAAATTGGGTCAGATCGACTATTTCAGTCTTATATTTAATAAAGTTGAGCAAATGCTGCAACGATTGTGCACGAGATAAATCAGAATCGATTATCAATATTGTCATGGTTAGCCGCTAAAAAAATTATGAATTTACCCAGAATCTCCATACCTCCAGGGGTAATGTTAATTTAAGTTTAGTTGATAATGACAATAAATCGACAGAAAATTATATGAAAATCAAAATAATCTTCAAAGCATTGATTTTACATATGTTTTACTGGCAGTAATTTTATTTTAAGTATTATCCAGATAGGCTTTAGAAGCTTTTGTTGCCTGAGACAGACTTGAATGTTGGTTGCGTATCTGTGACTGCATATCGTTTAGGCGTTTTAAAATATCGTCATTAAGCTTCTTAAGAAGACGAGTTTGTGGCTCATCAATATCATTGTGGGATGAAAAGTAATCATTGATTAAAGATTGCCGTTTAGCCTCTAGAGCAGTAACCGAGTCAAGATCAGAATCATCTATTGCCTGAAGTATTTGATGACTAACTTCGATAGCCTGACCCAGTGAATTCAGTTGAGGCATGAAATTTACTGGTATCTAAATGTTATCTTGTTTAGCTATCTGCACCCAGGCAGACCTGATATCCTGTAACAGCTTTGAAACTTCATCAAGCTTATCTGTATCATCTTCCATATTCGCCTGTAACAAACGAAGGTTCATGTACTCATAAAGAGATTCCAGGTTTTCTGAAAGATCACCTTCCTGATTATGATCCAGACAGGCACTTAAGCCCCCAATAATTCCAATTGCCTTACCGATTAACTCGCCTTTCTGTTGCTTTTCCTTTTGTTGAACCATACCTTTAGCTTGTGCTATACGATCTATAGCACCATTCATCAACCGAAGGATCAACTGATGAGGATCGGCATAGGCTATAGAACTGTTGCCAGTATTGGTATATTGGGCAACTGCGTTGTTAGCTTGATTAATCATGTTATTTCTCCGAAACATCGTATCTCTATGTATCGACAATGTACTACCAATCTTTAATGGCAGTACAAAATATTAATTATTGTTTCTACCAATAGAATTAGGTTTAGGTAAATTCGCCAATTGCTGAGTCAGAAACGAACTGGTGTTATTAAATTGAGAGATCAAACTATCCAGCGCCGAGAATTGAGCGACTAACCTGGCTTCCAGACTACTAATCTTCAAATCAAGCCTGGAACGTTGCTCGGATATATCTTCCAGATCACTGGTTAAGCCATTTTCCCGAGTAGAGATAGAACCACTACTGTCCAGGAAATTAGTAATTAATTCATCCATCGCAGTTGCCGTTCCGCGTGAAAAGGATACGCCTCCGCGATAACCGGTAGACCCCGAGGTAATTAGTACAGCCAACCCTTCACTATCACCGGTAGTACTGGTCAAAGTTTGTCCATTTCCACTCGCATTCAATCCATTGATAGTACCAGCCACATCATTTCCATCAGTTCCTGAACCTACTGAAAAACCAAGATCATTCGTAGTATTGGTGTCGACAGCAACGAATTCCAGCTTCGATTGAGAGCCATAGCTCAGTGAGGTTATATCAAATTCATTATTAACACTGTCGTAGGCTACGCTGACTCCAGCGCCTGCAGCTTTAATTGCCGCATCATCATTAATCTGAGCCTGAATATGAGCCGCCAGATCAAACCCATCAGCATAAACCGCCTGGGTTAAATTAATAACATTAGAGGTAACACCATCGACTTTAATAGTAAAGGTGTCGTTATTGGCATCGATGGTCAGATTGTTGACTACACTACCATTAAACACTGCCTGGCTAGCTAAGGTCGTGACATTAACTGAATAATTGCCCGGTTGGGTTGCATCTCCAGCAGATACGTAGCTGACGCCCGAGTCTGTCGGTCTTCCCTGCAAGGTGAATAAAGCAGCTACTTCATCGGGGTAACTCGCCAGCGCCGCATTAAGGGTAGAAAGATCCAGCTCCAGGGTTCCATCAAGCTTGGTTTTGATACCAATATCCGATAGAGACTGGATATTGCCTGTTAATTGAGAAACCGAGCTACTGACAATATTACTCAACTGATTACTGATACTTCTCACCGTTGCATCACCAATCAGTATCCCTGCTTCCTGAGTTTCTGAGTTATAACTGGTCAGGGTTTTGATGGTATTGGTAAGGCCATTAAAACCCTCAACAAATTCCTGAATACCTGTACTCAAGCTTTCACTACTTTCAGTTACATTTACACTAACTATGTTACCAACATCATCTTTCAACAGGTTTAACGTCACCCCATCAATCGCTCCAGTAACGGTATTAGTTTCACGCGTGATATCAAGACCATTGATTTTCAATGCTGCATCCTGAGCCTGAACGGTTTGCAGCATACTGGTTTGAGCAGAGGCATTAAATGCGAGCTGAGAAAGACCCGCATTATCATTGTTATTACTATCCCCATCATCGGTAACAGTAATTTCCATACTGTTGGCTGCGCCCGAATTTTCTGATGTCAGGGTTAGACGGTAACCGCTGCCATCATTGACAATAGCAGCCTGTACTCCGAAATCGTTATCGTTGATATAGTCTCGCAATCCAGACAATGTTGTATTGTTATTCGCCGCACTTACTGTGATGACCTGAGTCGCTTTAGTGGTATCCTGAGTAAATGTATAAGGGCCCGTAGTGGTGGTTCCAAACCTGATAGTGAGCGTTCCACTACCGACGGTATCATTAATATCCGTAAAAGCAGTGGCGGCACTGGTAGCCAGTGATTGCGATTTGGCCAGTGCACTCACCTCTACAGCATAACTTCCAATATCAGCACTGTTTGTGATCGATGCGCTAAAAACCGAAGTGTCAGATAGAGCTGCTTGTTTTACGTTATAGCTGGAAGAGGATAATAAAGTCCCCATACTTCCCTGAAAAATAGAAAGCGAACTTTTCAAGGCACCGAAAGCGGATAACTGAGTGGTGATCTTTTCTTCTTTAAGACTAAGGCGGGCTTCGGTGGGGGCTCGCTCAGCATCAACTAAACCGGTCACTATCGATGATAGATCTAAACCGGATCCGATACCTAAAGAGCTTATAGTTGCCATCGCTTTTG
>JBNKPX010000140.1:0-5069 GCA_050295575.1 Gammaproteobacteria bacterium
CTGTCAAATTAGCGGTTTCATTCTAAAAAGATATGACCGACCGTGTACTCATTCTGATTCATTTTTCAGGACTGACTAATTATCCACAAAGAATACGAACGTTTATAAATGTTTTTCTTCGCGTGTTCAGTGTGCTTCGTGGTTAATATTTAGCGAATTCATCATGCACGATGCCTGTCGATAGCAACATTTATCGCATGAATTTCCTTAAGTGGCTTAATGGATTGCAAAAGCTCTCCAGCCTGGGGGTATTGTCGTTTCAGATAAACCAGCCATTGTTTAAGACGATTACCAGTATGTTTCTGCCGTACATGTACGGTACAGTCGAATGATTGCTGCAATAACTCCACAATCTCTGGCCACTGTAACGGCGTATATTCGACGCCTGATAATCGAGCTCGGATTTTCATCGACAGATCAGGACAGGCAATAGCGCCACGGCCGAGCATCAGATCGCTACACTGACTTTCAAACATTGCCTTATCAGCATCCTGTGGATTCCATATTTCACCGTTGACCACGACAGGTATGGAAAGTAACTCACGGATTGGTTTTATATAAGACCAGTATGCAGGTGGCCGGTAACCATCCTGCTTTGTGCGGGCATGGATGCAGACTTCATCTGCACCAGCCTGCTCAATACCTGTGCAGAGTTCTGTTAGTAAACGGCTGTCATCAAAACCCAGCCTGATTTTTACGCTAACAGGCACGCTTGCAGGAACAATATCTCGTACAGCCTGTACAATGGCTTTCACCCGTACTGGTGTCTGTAACAAAGTAGAACCACCGTCTTTTCTGTTTACCGTTTTTGCCGGGCAGCCAAAATTAAGATCTATACCTGCACTACCCAATTCTGCGGCACGTTTGGCATTTGCTGCCATCATCAGTGGATCGCCACCCAACAGTTGTACAAATACGGGAGTACCATTACTGGTACGACTACCCTGATTCAACTCGGGACAATAACGCTGGAACACTCGTGCTGGCAATACGCTGCTGGTTACCCGGATAAATTCAGTCACACATCGATCAAAGCTCCCAATCTTCGTCAACAACAGACGCATATTAAAATCTATCACTCCTTCCATAGGTGCAAGTAAAATCCTTGCGGGTGGAGTCATGCTATCTGGCACAGGGCTATTTTCAGGAACGTGAGTCACGCAAATCCAGGTAAACTAAAAGTCATAGATGATACAGGATTAGAAGCTCATTCCGGCGCTGTTATTTCGACCGCGTGAACAAGCTGCTGTACAATAGGCTGCTTATTCCTCTCAATCATTTGATTCACATTATGAAAATCCATCAAGGCAACTACTTTACCGTCAACATACCTGACGCCTGGGACGCGGAATACGACAATGAGGAAGGCATTGATGTATTGTTTGGCGAAAACGCTCATGGCGAACTTCAGATCAGTTCGGTAATTCTCGATGAAGAGTTAACCCCGAATGATCTCATGCACATTGCAGAAGAAGATCTTCAAGCTGGCGCGTCACCACAGGAGCTGGAGCTAGGTGATTTTCATGGATTCTGGTTTGACTATTCAACTAAAGAAGAATACTGGTGTGAATGGTATCTCTGCTGTGGACAACTCATGCTCTTTGTAACCTATAATTGCCCGGTAGAGGATGAAGGAAAGGATTACGACGCGATTGATAAGATTATTGCTAGCCTGCTACCGAGTAATGACTCACATAGTGGGGCATGAATACAGGTTTATTAAGATTGCCGGTTATGAGGCTTTATCGATTCACGATGAAGAATTTACCCCAGCTAATTCATTTTGTGATTGATAGTGATAGCGTAGCGATTGTCGCACCAGTTTTATAAACGGCAGTGTACATCTGCTATTATTGGCTTCAGTTTAATATTAAGGATTCTCTGATAATTCATGGATGAATTATTCAGAGCTTACATAAAAACAAAAGGACTGATTTATCAAGGAAAAATTTTTGAGATATGGAAATACAACACTTATTAGATGCAGTTATTCAACTGCCACTTTCTGGCTATATCTATCCTCTTGTGGTTATCTTTTTTGCCTATATTATCCGCGGTATTGCTGGTTTTGGATCGGCACTCATTGCAGTACCACTACTGGCTTTAATCTTACCTTTGACGATAGTCGTTCCATTGGTGGTGATGCTCGACTACCTGGCTTCAGCAACACAGGGGATTGGTGACCGTTCACTGGTTAACTGGAAAAACATCTGGCCTTTACTACCTTTTTCTTTAGTTGGTGTTTTATGTTCACTGTTTTTGCTAAATACACTGGATAAGAAGATATTATCCATTCTGCTGGGAGCTTTTATTATTCTCTTCGCTATCTATCAATTGTTACCTATAAAATGGGGTACAGCCAAAATATGGTCAGCGGCTCCGTTTGGGTTTCTCGGTGGTATGGTTGGCACTCTGTTTGGAACTGGTGGTCCGTTTTACGTTATTTATCTGAGTTTGCGAAAACTGGATAAATCAGAATTCCGAGCTACATTTGCCAGCATTTTCCTGATAGATGGAGCTTTTCGGCTAATCGGTTTTGCTGCCAATGGATCTTTTGATCAGGAAACACAGGGCTATCTGCTGTTACTCTTGCCATTTGCAGCCTCGGGTTTATTTATCGGCGGTAAAATTCATACAGATATAAGTCGTGATTTATTCGTAAAAGTGATCAGTCTGCTGTTACTGGCTTCGGGTAGTCTTTTGATTAACCGTTATATCTTCAGTTACCCGATATTGCTAAGTCTTTAGAGACAGTATCAATGAAAACAATCGCTTTCTTAGCCTTGACGTCGACTCAGAAAGCTTACGTTGACAGGCGTGTCTATACGCTACGCCGAATACGGTTTATGAGTAAATTCAACGAGTCCGACCCCTTGATTAGCCCTCTTGCTCGCAAAACAGAAGTTTATAAACGCTTAAACCGCCCATTTTGTTATCACAATCGCCCCTGTAATACTCTGGCATTATCCGAAGGATATGCTTTATGTTAATTACTACTTTAATTGTTTCAAAAAACAACCCTATACAAAAAATCTATTTGCTCGGGGTATAGTCTTCTTCCTTAAAGCTTATATTTTCCCTGTTAAATTTTCTCTTTAAGAGGAAAATCTCAGGTTTTAATCAGCTATTAACTCCTAGAATCAAAGAGTTACTGAGAGCGACTCGATTTAGTGGGATAGCACAGCTATTGGCCTATGATGCTTCTTACTTTTAAATTTGAAACAAACTCGTGAGTAATTGCAGGAGTTGTTGGGAATTACTGCTGATAAATAGAAATATTATCGAATGTTAAATAAGAATTTTTAAGTTGACATATGCGGATATGACTTCTATGTTTTCTAGACATTAGTGTACAGGGAGAATTTCAATGAATATCAAGGCGAAGTTGTTATTCGGTGGGCTTGCCTTAGCCCTGGTCCCTTTGGTTATTTCCACTTTCGTTATCAAATGGGTAGCTACCGATGCAGGGGAGCTCGCCATTCAGGAGCAGGCGCAGCAGCGGCTCATCGCTGTGCGTGACATGAAAAAAAGCGAGATCGAGGCCTATTTCTCCAACATCTCCCGCCAGATACAGGTCCTGGCCAATGATCGTATGATCATCGATGCCATACCTCAATTCTCCGCCGGCTTTCACAGCTTCAGGCAACAGACTGATATCGGCGAAGATAATACGCTACACAACAGTCTAGCCAACTACTACAGGCAGGATTTCGCTAATCATTTCAAGGAGGTAAATCCAGGCAAGACAATCGATTCTGATCCTCTATTGGCACGGCTCAGTGCCGAAGGTGTGGCGCTGCAGTACCAGTACATCAAGGCAAATCCACATCCACTGGGCAGCAAACACAAGCTCGACGGGGCGGATGACAGCTCTGACTATTCAGCAACCCACCGTCTTTATCATCCCCATATCCGGGACTTCCTTCAGAAATTTGGCTATTACGACATCTTTCTGGTGGATGCCGAAAGCGGCGATGTGGTCTACACCGTTTTCAAGGAGCTGGATTTCGCTACCTCACTGAAGAAAGGTGCTTTCGCCGATTCGGGATTGGGCAAGGTGTTCAAGAAGGCCAACAATCTGCAAGCGGGTGAATATACCATTGAGGATTTCGCATCCTACCAGCCCTCCTACGACCTCGCGGCGAGTTTTATCGCAACACCGATATTTGATGGCTCAAAACGCCTCGGGGTACTCATCTTCCAGATGCCGGTTGATGCCATTAACGGGATCATGACCCTGAACAGGCAATGGGCAGATGTAGGATTGGGTGCAAGCGGCGAGGTCTATCTGATTGGGCCGGAACTAAAAATGCGCAGCATGAGTCGCTTTCTGATCGAAGAACCGAATGGTTATTTCGCAGCACTGGAGAATAGCGCTATGGATAAGGATGTCATCTCCCGAATCAAGGCCTATGGCACCACAATCGGATTGCAATCTATCAAAACCGAGTCGGCCAGGCAGGCGATCGCCGGCCACAAGGGTGTACAAATTATCGACGACTATCGTGACGTGGCGGTTCTATCCGCCTATTCGCCGCTGGATATACAGGGACTGCACTGGGGTATTCTGGCCGAGATCGACGAAGCGGAGGCGTTTCATGCGGTCGGCGAGTTGAGCAACTCAATACTGGAATCGGCTTCTATTGTGGTTGTAGTGATAGCCTGCCTGGCGGCTTTCATGGCCTACTTCTCCGCCATGAAGATGGTCAAACCGGTGCTCTATCTTTCCGATGTCATACATGAGATTGAACGTGATTCGGATCTTACCCGTCGTCTAGCTAGCCACTCAAGAGACGAATTGGGCAGCATGTCCAACGCCTTTAACAAGATGCTCGACAAGCTTCACAAGGGCATTGAACATGTTTCTGGCTCGACCTTACAGGTAGCCTCGTCTTCCGAGGAGTTGACCAATATCACCAATGAATCGAGCCGCGCCATACAACAGCAACTGCTGGAGACTAGCCAGGTTTCTTCCGCGATGACCGAAATGAGCAGCACCGTGGCAGAGGTAGCCACCTCGGCCTCCGCTGCGGCAGCAGCGGCAACAGAGGCCGACAAAGCCGCCAACG
>JBNKPX010000141.1:0-4993 GCA_050295575.1 Gammaproteobacteria bacterium
AAGTTACGATAATACAGCGCCTCGACGAGATCGATTCAGAACAGTGGAACGCTCTCGGCGAGGCCGATTATCCATTCACCCGCCACGAATTTCTGCTCGCGCTGGAGCAGCAGCACTGTCTTCTCGAATATGGCTGGCAACCGGTGTATTTTCTGATAAAGCAGGATCAGAAAACTCTCGCCGCTATAGCCTGTTACATCAAAAGCAACTCTTATGGTGAGCTGGTATTTGACCATAACTGGGCTGATGCTTATGAACGCTCCGGTCTTCAGTATTACCCTAAACTGGTCAGTGCTATCCCCTACACCCCGGCCACTGGCCCCAGATTTCTAATTCATCGTGATATTCAGGAAACAGAGAAGCAACAGGCGTTACGCAATGACCTGCTGCGCGTTATTCAACAATTCTGTATTGCTAATGAACTCAGCGGCTGGCATTTACTGTTTGAACGTGAATCCACTACAAAAGATCTGTTGTCAGAAGCCCCTCTGTTATACCGCTACGATTGCCAGTACCACTGGCATAATGATAACTATCGAGACTTCGATGATTTTCTATCACGTCTAAGTTCACGCAAACGCAAGAATATTCGCCGGGAACGTCAGTCGGTTCAGCAGGCAGATATCCAGATCAAACAGTACTACGGCGATGAATTAAGCCATCAACAGTGGGCCCGTGTGCATCAACTCTACGCCGGTATTTTTGACCGTAAGTACGGCACCCCTACCCTGAGTGCCGAATTCTTCCAGTCGGTTGGTCATCAGCTAAAGCAACGTGTGCTGGTCGTTTGTGCGGAGAAGGATGATCATATATTTGCCGCATCGTTATTTTTTATCAGTGACTCTACCCTGTTCGGTCGCGTGTGGGGCTGCGATGAATACCATAATCACCTGCATTTTGAATGTTGCTATTATCAGGGCATCGACTACTGTATTAAACATGAACTCCAGCATTTCGACCCCGGAGCTCAGGGCGAGCATAAAATCAGTCGTGGCTTTCTGCCGACCAGAACCTGCTCAGCTCACTGGATGGTCAATCAGGACTTTCATCGCATGATCAAGAACTATCTCAAACAGGAAGAGGCATATATCAATGAATTCTGTCGAACACAGGCTGAGAAATCACCCTATCGCAAAGAGAACCAATGATGGTCCCCTGGCTAGATCCACGTTTACCGGTTAACTTTCCCGATACCTCAGAAGCCTTAAATAGCCCAAACGGATTACTGGCAGCAGGCGGGCAGCTATCAATCCCATGGTTGGTAAAATCCTATTCAAAGGGCATATTCCCCTGGTTTAATGAGGGTGAACCCATACTCTGGTGGAGCCCGGCACCGCGTACTGTACTTTTTCCAGAAGATTTCAGAATCAACCGCTCATTCCGCAAATTTCTCAAAAAAACGAGCTATCGCGTCACAGTAGACCAACGTTTTAAAGAGGTTATGCAAGCCTGCGCCGAATCGCGTCCCGGCCAGCCCGGCACATGGATATCCAAAGCAATGATGAATGCCTATTATGAATTGCATAAAGCCGGTTTTGCACATTCCTATGAGTGCTGGAATGATGACAATGTCATGGTTGGAGGTCTTTATGGCGTTGCTTTGGGAGAGGTATTTTTTGGTGAATCTATGTTTAGACGCGCTGATTACGCATCCAGGTATTGCCTAAAGGCCTTAGTGGAATGTGGAAAATATCGAATGATCGACTGCCAGATGAAAACCGAACATCTGATCAATCTGGGCGCAAAGGAAATATCGCGCTTTGATTTTGAAACTCTGCTGAATCGTTATACTCGACTCAGTGCTGTATCAGACGCCTAGCAGCAGAAATCAAGTATCATACCATGCGCTATACAGCAGATAGATCAGCACTATGCTGAGCCAGGTATCTACCAGCACAAGAAACACCAGATAGCGCCATGACTCTCGTTTCTTCAGCAGGCTGAATGTAAAGTAGAGAGATATCGATAACCCTAAAAGTATAAATATCAGGAATTGCATGGCTCTTTAAAAATTAGCTAATACAGTCATTCTAGAACGGCTTTGAGTGTGTTGCCAGCAGCGTTTCATCAATCGATCAACTCATCGCCTCTGCTGGCATCATAAAGCGTGACAGCTCTTTCTGTTTACTCGGGTCTTTCAGGCCCATCTTGATAAATACCAGAATTTTCTGAGCCATCTCGCTACCGGGGTTTAATACATACACCTGATTTTCTACATTCGACAGGAATATCTCGTTTTGAATCAGCATCGCCATCAGCGTTTTCATTTCTTTTTGCTCATCCACCACATCGAATGGAATACCGACACCACGTGGATCGTGTTCCAGCTTTAACGGCTCGATATGACTGATCAGGTTGTGTAATGGCTGTATGGCATCCTGCCCTTCAGCAGCAGAAAAAAGGCTACCCGCCATCACATAGGTGGCGAAGGATTGCATTTCAGACGAATTTAGCGGTGTACCGTGGCTTTGCTTTTGCAATTCCAGATTATATTTCTGACGTGCATCCTTGCGGATATAGCCTAGACGAATGATAAAGGTAACAAACGCCGCGATAGAATCATAGATCGCATTCAAGATTGAATATCTGGGACGTAGGATGTAATAACGGATGATGCCCATGAACAATGCCAGTAAATCAAATACCGCCGCCCAGATCACACTGACAACCAGCTGTACCGAATAATGATCTCGATCCATAATCACTGCCATTGCGCTTTCAACCGGACTGAGAATAACGGCCAGTTTGCCCTGACTGATTTCTGTCACAATAGCTTTGGATTGATCAGTAATCACTACCGACTTTAATTTGGCTAACAATAGAATGAGTTTTTCACGCTGGTCATCGCTTTTTATTTTTAGCGCCGTATCCATTTCAACATAGATATCTCTGGCTTCAGAAAACTTGCGTTTCTCTGCCTCAAAACGCACCTCGTCAGCAGCCAGTGCTTCCATCTTTTTATAATACTCAGGTCCCTTCCCTGCACCCAGACCAGATCGATAACCACGCAAGGCTTCCTCTTCGGCCTGACGTTTTAAAAAGGCCAGTTGTTGAGTCTTATTATCAATATAGGATTGCTCTGCCAGCATCACTTCACTCAGCTGATCCGCCACTCTCGCTTTTAACTGGGTATTCACCGCAGTACTATCCGAAAGCGCACCCGGCAGCCCAGCATTGTAGATATAGGTATAGGCAGATAGAGTAGAAAGCGTCAAAGCAGCCAGATAAACCAGCAATAACACCAGTTTACCCAAACCTTTTACAAACGGCAGCGCAATCAGGCTGACTGCGATTGAGAATTGCACTGCTACCGCAAAAAGTGCGGCATACAGCATTTCATCGATAAATAAATGAGCGCCTGAATAGGTGAAGATACCGTTGATGGAAGCAAGCACGAAAATAACAACACTGATGATTCCGGCAATACGTTTCGCTTGAATACTATCCTGATGGGAAGTTGTCATATCGATTGACTCGTAGCTAGCAAAGCGCGAAAGTATATTAGTATTTGCTTATATGTTCAAGTTATATGCACTCTTTACTGAGCAGGAAATATGCCACAGATCAATCAGCATAGAGTCATATTCAAAAGTTGAGAAAACCCTAGTGCAGTCATATTTATCGAGTGCCTGACACTGATAGAAGCGGCATTCATCTGCCATGAAATTTGTTTCAGTTTTAGGGTTAAAACCACTCCAATAAGGCGATTCCAAGTCCCAGCGTTGTTGTTCTTTGATTGTAATCAATCATGCTCTCTCCATAGCCCGAAAAAATCTGCGCATGACAACGCAGGCGATCAAAACAGGGGTAGGAGTAATTGAGGTTAATCGAAGCGTGTGAGTTATCGCCATCGCGTAAAGAGTGGCGAATCAGTCCTGATACCTGATGCGAGTTTCGCTTGCGGTGTACCACAAGTAACTCCGCTCTACCCAGATAGTCCTCCATATCAGGGTTGTCATCATCGCTACGATTTTCAGGTAATCGCCACCAGGGGCGAAACATCACTGCCCAGTCGGGGCGATCCATTCCTATAGTCAGTATGGCGCGATTCCAGCTGCGGGAAAGTTCTCCTTCGCGCCCATTAGATTGATGGTTAAGGCTGAGACTAAGCATCCGTCCTGTGTACCCCATAAACTCAAATTGACTGCGCCAGGTAAAAATAAATTCAGGCTCGTGATTGGTTTCCCTGAACGGCCTGGAGTTATCCCCGCTGTAAATTTGCCAGCGTGATGACTGGGTATAGCCTAACCAGAGATCGCCATTATCATCAAATAAGTTCCTGGCCAATTTGGTTTTAAAACTGAGTTGGAACTTAGTTTCTACAGGGTCGATGGGTAACTCATCAGCCTCCGCAACAGCATGGGTGGGTGATTTAGGTAAGGTATTGACGTTTGAGCTGTAAAAAACCGGGAAAAAATAAACGGGCTTGTAAGGTCTAAAAATAAATTCACCGGGGTTGGAATCCAGCTCCCATCTTTCTGTTAATAGCGATGTTGTTTCATCCTGACCCGCAAGCTCGAACCCGCTCAATGTAGTACTGTGTGATTCTGATACAGGGGCTGGTGATTTGTCCTGCCGATCGTAACATCCAAGTCTTTGTTGGTCGTCTGTAATTTGTTGACAGTTGTTGTCATCTGCATGCACAAGCTGCTGGTAAACAGATAGTAATAATATCAGGCACAGGTAACGAAACATCTGTTGAATCATTCAAATTCGAAGCTGGTTTCCTGCATCTCACCGGTAGTACTGATGTCGATGGCCTTTAACTGTGGGAAACGTGAAAGGATATAAGCAGAAAGTAAAACCAGTGACTTTTTGTTTTCATGCTCAAAAGCACCAAGGATACGATCAGCTACAATTTGACAACGCTGTTCGGGGGTCGGGTTATCCACCCAGCTACGGCTCATTTGCCAGCCTTTATCCATATCTGCGTCCAGTTTCTGGAAATATTCGCCCGCTGAAGTGAGAATATTTTCGGGTACTTCAACAGGAT
>JBNKPX010000142.1:0-4768 GCA_050295575.1 Gammaproteobacteria bacterium
GTTGTGATCCTTAGTGATGTTGATTCTGAAATTGATACGGATATTGATAGTGAAATGAATAATACTGATCTGGATGATGATGCCGATGGTGTGCCAGATGTAAGCGATTTATTCCCAACCGATGATACTGAATATAGTGATATTGATCAGGATGGTTTTGGTGATAATCAGGACGCCTTTATTTATAACGCTACAGAAAGTTTCGACACAGATGGTGATGGTCTGGGAAATAATCTGGATACAGACGATGATAATGATGGGATTCTTGATATTGACGAAGTCACTTATGGAGCTGATCCGTTAGCAGCTAATCCTGATGATGGTCAAATTGTTGCTGATGGAGTTGCTGGTGAGACCGGAAATACGACAACACCATCTTCAGGAGGGGGGTCAGGTTCATTCGATTTTATTCTTTTCGGTCTATTGTTTATGTTTGCGATGGTGAAAAATTCCGCACAGGTAATAAATAATCTGAAGAAGATAGCATAAAAAAGGGGCGATTATTTTTTGCTATTTTGAAAAGGAGTTTTCTTATTCAGCAACCTTAAAAGCTATCATTTAATTTTTATAATAAATGATTCTGTTAGCTAAGCAGAGGTTTTCAAGAGGGCGTTACAGAATTTTGTATTAAAGGGGCTGTAGAAATATACAGGCTTTATTAAGAGGGGTGTTGAGTATACTTTTTGTGCTATCTGCGGCAATTATTATATCTGTAAATTCATCAGTAATTTCGCCTGTATTTTTTCGCTGTTCCATCATGGTTCACCGATATCTTTTTATTACTCTATAACTTCTTTTATCCCGTCAAATAAGAAAAGTGCTCTGGCTTGATACCAGGGCCATCAGGTACCGGTAAAACATTATTTGCAAGTACTAATGTTGACCTGCCGGAACCTGAAAAACCTACGACCAATTCAAGCTAATGGAAGAAGTTCAGCCTGATGATCTTCAAAATTTTGGATTGATTCCAGAGTTTATTGGGCGTTTTCCAGTGATTACCGCTTTGTACGATCTGGATGAGCATGCCCTGTCCACATTGCATGACAGATTATCAGGCGGTGACGACCTAACTATTGCGAGTAATATCTCAGCTCCGACCATGCAGAGGGTAATTCCCTTGTATTGGTATTTGATGCCCTGGAAAAATTTCAGATTGATTAAAATAGAGTCGTTATAGAGCTAACCGAAGCAGTATATGTTGATAATTTTCAGCATGTGTTAAAAAAAATTTAATAAAATAGCAAAAAGGGTCAAAGTGAATGCTGATGACTTTGACGACACATCCCTGTGCCGCAGGATCCTGAATTAATCAGAGATCCCCTGTATTAAAACCCTTGCCAATAATCCTGATGATCAGGTTTTAGTTAAAAGTTTATCGGCCATGATTAACGCATTTTGTATGGAGATTGTTGCAGAGTTTGCGGGTGGTTAACAAACGCTTGATAAGTCTGGAGTGTAATATAGGCAGGGCTTTTATTGGGAAGCCGCAGCCTTTTGAAGCCTGTATTGAGAGAGGGAGTATAGGGTTTGGTCTAAAGCAACGATGATGCTTTTTTGAGTATCAGGTATTTTTGAGCGCATCAGAAATGTATTCAATGCATTAAAGGGGTCAAAGAGAATCTGGCTGATTATGGATTTGCTGTTCTCTATGCGTGATCACTTAAGGGCGGGTACTGCCTGCTTGTATCAGGGTTAGATGCAATAAAGAAGCCGCACATAACTTATCTGCTCATAAGTTTTATTAATAAGTTGAGGCAGTGAATTACTGATCCACTTGACATAAAGCATGTATTTGAAAAACTGTTAGCCATTTCACAGACTTTTACACTTTCCTACTATTAATCCGGGTGATATTCTTACGCAGCGTTAAATGTAATACAGAAGATACATCCATAATATGTACCGGTGAACGCCAACCGGTCGGCATGGATAACCGCTGTTTCTGAGATTTTACATTCAGAACTTATATGTTTTTTAAGGGGTGAAATTATGGGTAATATGGCAAGGCCTTTATGGCCACCTTATATTGCTGGTGTTGTACTTGGCCTGGTATTGATTCTGACCTTCGTTCTAGTTGGGAATGGTGTTGGCGCGTCAGGTATGTTTGCTCGTTTTGCTGCTGTACTTGGTGATGAAATTGCTCCTCAGGTTACCGAAGCAAACGCTTATCTTGGCCCTATGGTGACAAAAGGGGCTAATCCTCTATTATCCTGGATTGTTTTCGAAGTTTTGGGTGTGGCCATTGGTGCTTTACTTGCCGCAGTTGCTTCGGGAAGATTTAAATTCGTGCTTGAAGGTGCCCATAAAATCGGGCGTTCCCCTCGTCTCCTGCTTGCGCTTTCTGGAGGCATCCTCGCTGGTATCGGATCGCGTATCGCTTCAGGTTGTACCAGTGGCATTGGCCTGTCTGGAGCTGCGATGCTTGGTATTGGTGGATTTGTTTTTTTATTGACCTTCTTTGTGGTTGGTCTGGGCGTTAGCGTATTAATGAAGAGGGCCTGGTAATGGATTATGGTACTGCAGGAACAGCGCTGGCTTCCGGGTTGTTATTTGGTTTCGTACTTGAACAGGCAGGTTTTGGTTCGCCTTGTAAATTAACTGCTCAATTTCGCCTCACTGACTGGTCTGTATTCAAGGTTATGTTCACCGCTATTCTGGTGGCATCCTTAGGCATTCAGTTATTACAGTTAAACAATACCTTTGGATCGACTGGGTTTTATGTTTCACCTGCCATGCTCGCAGCTACCGCGCTGGGAGGAGCGTTCGTTGGTGCTGGATTTGCAGTGGGTGGTTACTGCCCCGGTACCTCTGTGGTTGGCGCTATGACCGGACGCATGGATGGGGTTGTTTTTGCAGTAGGTATGGTGCTCGGAATCTGGGTGTTTTCGCTATTTTTTGATGCGCAATGGATGCAGGATATTTTGCAAGCTGGAAAGTTGACAGAAAAAACCCTGCCGCAATTACTGGGTATCTCGCCCTGGACTGTTTTGTCGGCCTTGACTGTGCTGGCGATTGTCGGATTTGTCATGGGTAGTCGCTTCGAAAAGCGCTTCAGTCACCTGAATCAGACCGATACGGTTGGCTAACAAATAAACACTGGAATTTATATATTTCGGCGGCTATGCCGCCAGACAATTATGGGATCACATTTACAATCATGAAACAGATATCATCTTCCCGTCCTGGTAATAAACGGAAATATTTACTCGCGCTGTCAATTCCAACACTGGCAATGGGTATGCTGGGCGTGGCACCGTTGCCAGAACCAGTCTCTTCTTTGCTGATCCCCGTGGCTATGGCGCGAGGTGAAAATCCCTGTGCGCCTACAGCACGAGGTGAGAATCCCTGTGCACCCACAGCACGAGGTGAAAATCCCTGTGCGCCCACAGCGCGAGGTGAAAACCCCTGTGCACCGTTAATACGTGGAGAAAACCCCTGTGCTCCAATGGCGCGAGGCGAGAACCCCTGTGCCCCGACGCAGCGTGGAGAAAATCCCTGCGCTCCGGTTTCACGCTGAGCAATCATTGTCGCGCTATGAATAAAGACTCCATCGATTACTCACACTGGTTGACGAATCTCGATGAGTGGTCTTTTGATCAGCTTGCTACTGCTGCGGAGTCTGTTGCCCTGATCCATCAGGCACTGGCAAACGATGAGCTTTCTATTGTGAGTGAATGGCTGCGCGATAAGGCAGATAAGCCCATTCAGGCCTGGGCGCATTATCCCGAAGATGATTGTCGTGATCCTGAAACTGGAGCCATGGTTTATTACCATGCTCATGACCCAGCTGAATGGGATCGGGATGAGCATGGGCATTTTCATTTGTTTGTAAGGCCAGCCCCTGAGCAGGCTTTTACCCATGTGGCAGCCTTGTCTATGTCGGCCTATGGAATGCCGGTTGCTCTGTTTGCCACGAATGGCTGGGTTACTGATGAACAAATGCTACCGGCTGAAGAAGTGTTAAGGCTACTGGATGAAGGGTGTTGGCAGATTAATCGGGCACGGCCATCCTGGCAGGTATTGCAATGGCTGGATGCACTGCTGACGCTGTTGCGGCCATATATCGAAGAATTATTACTAAAGCGTGACCAGCTGGTTGGCTGGACGCAGCAAGGACAATCGTCAACAGGCATTCTGGATGATCGGGATACTCATATCCTGAGTGAATTGCCGCTCGATTGGCCAGGAATACTTGAATCAGTGCAATCTGAAGCTCGTATGCGGATGAATCCGGATACGCAAGGGGCTGCGGTATGCTGTTGATTTCTAGTTGTCACATAACCTTTAAAAACAAATATATCTTAAGGAGTAAACAATGAAATTTTCAAAATCTATCCCTGCAGTCCTGCTGTTGGGAGCCGCATTATTGCAGAGTGCTACCGCCTCATCAAAAATCTCCCCTGTGGTAGATGCAGCATGGTTGAATGCGCATAAGGATCAGGTCACTATTCTTCAGGTAACAAGCAAGCCTGAATCTTTCACCAAAGCACCTAAAGGTAAAGCTGTTTCAGGCCATGTTCCTGGTGCAACCCTTGTTGATTTCAATACGGTTCGTGTGAAGCGTGAAGTGGCAGGCAAGAAGGTCAAAAAACTGATTCCATTGAAAGCTGATTTTGAGAAACTGGCTCAATCATGGGGAGTAAATAAGAACTCTACTATCGTACTGGTTCCAGTTGGCCTGGATACAGGTGATGTTAATCAGGCTGCTCGCCTGTACTGGCAGTTTAAATATTACGGTCAAAAGAACATGGCGATTCTGGATGGCGGT
>JBNKPX010000143.1:0-4762 GCA_050295575.1 Gammaproteobacteria bacterium
CTGGCTTCAACGACCTTCATGCCCTGCATAGGCGCATATTTTTTCACCAGATCAAGCAGAGTAACCGAGTTCGCTTCACCCGGATTGAAGATAACACCAACCGTTTTGGCAGAAGGCACGACGCGCTTCACCAGCGCCATATGTTTATCAATCGGAGTCAGGTCGGTGACACCGGTGATATTCTTACCGGGTTTTTGCATATTACTCACCAGCTTGGCACCCATAGGATCGGTAACAGCAGAGAATACGATAGGTGTACTGCGGGCTGCGGCTGCCATGGTCTGAGCCGATGGGGTAGCGATGGCAACGATGACATCAGGACTATCACCAGCAAATTTTTTGGCGATTTGCGCCGCAGTTGCACCATTACCCTGCGCACTTTCATAATTCCATTTCAGGTTTTTACCTTCAACTAAACCGGCAGCAGCCAGCTCATCTTTTACGCCCTGTCGTACCGAATCCAGAGCAGGATGTTCCACTATCTGGGTGATTGCGACAGAGGTCTCAGCCATACTGCTGAGTGGATTTAATAACAATACACAAGCACTAACTGCGGCTAGAAATTTATTCATGCTGAGAATCTCCGGACAAGGTTATAGTTTGAGCGCAGTATAAGTCAGATACGACTTTACGATAACCCCTTTCTTGCCTCAAAAGCCTTTAATCGACCTTTTAAATTAGCTGGGAAAAGAAAATGTAGCTCCCTCTCGAACACCCGTAGATGGCCAACGCTGTGTAATAGTCTTACGCCGCGTATAGAACCTGACCGCATCTGGTCCGTAGGCGAATAAATCACCAAACAAAGAACGCTTCCAGCCACCAAAACTATGGTATGAAACCGGTACCGGTAGCGGCACATTGATACCCACCATACCGACCTGAATATTGTCTGAGAAATATCGCGCTGCTTCACCATCACGGGTAAAGATGCAGGTACCATTGCCGTACTCGTGATCATTGATCAACTGCATCGCTTCATCCATGTTCGCTACCCTCATCACCTGTAATACGGGTCCAAATATCTCTTCCTGATAACTCACCATTGATGGCGTTACCCTGTCTATCAGGGTCGCCCCAACAAAGAAGCCATCTTCATATCCAGCGACTGCTGGTGCACGACCATCAACCACCACTTCTGCACCATCCTGTTCTGCACTATTAATGTAACCGACAACTTTCTGTCGGTGTTCTTGAGTGATCAACGGCCCAAAGTCATTGCTACTATCAGAGGCAGCGCCTACTTTTAGTGGTGCCATACCTGCCTTCATTTTTTCGATCAGAGTATCTGCTGTTTTATCACCGACCACAACAGCTACTGACAGTGCCATACAGCGTTCACCGGAAGAACCAAATGCGGCACCCAGCAGCTGATTGACCGCATTATCAATATCAGCATCCGGCATCACAATCGCATGATTCTTGGCGCCACCTAGCGCCTGACAGCGCTTACCGTTAGCCGTAGCTGTGGTATAGATATACTCAGCAATTGCCGTAGAACCCACAAAACTGACTGCCTGCACACGCTTATCGGTCAGCAATACATCCACCGCTACCTTGTCACCATTGACCACATTCATCACACCCTTTGGCAGGCCCGCCTGCTGCAGTAATTCGGCAATAAACAGGGTCGAAGAAGGGTCACGCTCAGAAGGCTTCAGAACAAAAGTGTTTCCACAGGCTATAGCCATCGGATACATCCATAAAGGTACCATAGCGGGAAAATTAAATGGCGTAATTCCAGCGACGACACCCAGAGGCTGAAACTCACTCCATGAATCGATATTGGGACCTGCATTCTTACTATGCTCACCCTTTAACAGCTCAGCGACGCCACAGGCATATTCAACATTTTCAATACCCCTTTGCAACTCTCCTGCCGCATCATGACCGATCTTTCCGTGCTCTTCTCCGATCATTGCACAAATCTTATCCGCATTTTCTTCCAGCAAGGCTTTAAAACGGAACATGACTGCGGCCCGTTTTCCAACAGGCGTATTTCTCCATGCAGGAAAAGCTTCCTGAGCAGCAGCAATTGCCTGCTCTACAGTTTGTTTTGAGGCGAGAGCAACCTGCCTGGAAACAGCACCTGTCGCCGGATTAAATACATCTTGCCTGCGCTCGGTATCGGCTACAATTTCACCGTTAATAAAATGGCCAACAGTTGTCATATTGAGTGCCTCTTTCTAAAGTCTGTGTATGTGATTAATCGAGTTCATTGATTGCTTCACCTAATGCATTGATCAGGCTATCAATCTCTTCTTTTTCAACAGTAAAAGGCAGACCCAGTTGAATGGTATCTCCGCCATAGCGTACATAGTAACCCTTCTCCCAGCACTTCATCGCAATCTGGTAAGGGCGCAATGCCGGCTCTCCAGGAAATGCTTCTATCGTCAGCGCACCGGCCAGGCCATAGTTGCGAATATCGGTGACATATTTGCAGCCTTTCAGACTGTGTAAAAGCTCTTCAAAATAAGGAGCCATCGATTTTACGCGCGCTATCAGATTGTCATTCTTCAAAATATCCAGCGCGGCAAGACCGGCCGCACAGGCTACAGGATGAGCAGAATAGGTGTAACCATGCGGCAGTTCCAGCATATATTCTGGCCCACCCTGCTGCATAAAGGTGTCGTATATTTCCTGTCTGGAAACTACTGCACCCATGGGGATAACGCCATTGGTCAGCTGTTTTGCCAGTGTCATCATATCGGGCACTACCCCAAATTCTTCGGCACCTGTGTTTGATCCCATACGACCAAAACCCGTGATTACTTCATCAAAGATCAACAGGATATTGTGCTGATCGCAGATTTCCCGCAGGCGCTTGAGGTAGCCAACAGGTGGAGGGATAACACCGGCCGAACCCGCCATAGGCTCTACGATGACGGCAGCAATATTGGATGCATCGTGCAAAGCAATCATTTCACTCAATTCATCCGCAATAAAAGCCCCTTGTTCAGGCATACCTTTGACAAACTTGTTTTCTGGCAACATCGTGTGAGGGATATGTATCGCATCTATGCCCTGACCATAAAGCGCACGATTAGGAGCAAGACCGCCAACACTGATACCACCCCAGTTCACGCCATGGTAGCCCTTAACCCGACCGATAAAACGCGTCTTACTCGCCTGACCCTTTTTTCTCCAGTAGGCGCGTGCAATTTTCAATGCCGTTTCAACTGACTCGGAACCCGAGCCGGTAAAGAACACTCGATTCATTCCTGCTGGCATGAATTCTGTAACACGATGCGCGAGCTCAAACGATTTGGGGTGTCCAAACTGGAATGCTGGCGAGTAATCAAGATTCCTGACCTGCTCACTGACCGCCTCGCTAATCTCAGGACGAGCATGCCCGGCACCACAGGTCCACAGACCTGACAATCCATCAAAAATACGGCGACCGTCAGCCGAGGTGTAATAATGACCCTGTGCAGAAACCATCAATCGTGGATTCTGTTTGAACTCTCTATTACCCGTGAAGGGCATCCAGTGCGCATCCAGCTGCTGCTGAGTTAAGCCACAGTCAGCCTGCATATCGGCCTTATTTTGCATCTCTACCCCGGGGTATTGTTTATCAGTGAAGCTATATTACGAGTCTTATAATTGGTTAGTAAATCATTAAATTTTTAACTATAGTTAACCCATTACTTAACTTTGACCACACTCATGCCTCGCTCCAGAAACCTACTGCCACGCAAGCTCGGTGACTCGCATATCCGACTGCTCAGAATCTATAAATCTGTCGTTGAGTGCGGTGGCTTTGCAGCCACCGAGGTTGAACTAAACATTAGCAGGCCCGCCATCAGCATGGCTATCACCGAGCTTGAAAGCCTGCTCAACATCAGGCTTTGTCATCGCGGTCGCGCTGGCTTTTCTGTCACCGATGAAGGCATAAAGGTTTACGAAGCCACACTCCAGTTAATATCGGGCTTAGAAAACTTCAGGGCTCAGATCAATACCATCAATAAAGAATTAAGAGGGGAGTTAAATATCGGCATTACCGACAATCTGGTGACCTTCCCCAAGATGCGCGTCACGCGCTCCCTGGCAAAACTTAAAGAACGTGGCCCCGAGGTAATCATTAATATTCGAATGATTCCGCCCAATCAGATTGAAACGGCTATTCTTGATGGGCAACTACAGATTGGCGTGGTGCCAGACCTGCGCAAGCTACCTGACCTGAATTACATCCCGCTCTATAAGGAAAAGTCTCTGCTTTACTGTAGCAGGGAACATCCCCTGTTCAATCAGGATAATGCTAAATTAACGGATGCCGAGCTTGCGCAATATGATTCCGTACTACCTGCCTACCCTCAGACTGCTGACATAAAGCAACAGCAGAAGATACTGTCCGCAACGGCATCCTCAACAGACCGAGAAGGGGTTGCATTCCTCATTCTCAGCGGACAATACCTGGGCTTTCTTCCTACCCATTTTGCGCAACGCTGGGTTAAGGAAGGTGAGATGTGTGCAGTGCAACCAGAGAAGAGAAAATTTATCACTCATTATTCGGCCATCACCCGCAAGGCGGGCAGGCCGAATTATGTTCTTGAAGTGTTCCTGGAAGAATTACTAAAGGAACAGTAATGAATTGTTAAGGCAGTAGTTATCAGCTCAGTGCTTCGGTCATCGCTGGCACGGCTTCAAATAAATCTACCACCAGCCCATAATCAGCGATCTGAAAAATCGGCGCTTCACTATCGGTATTGATAGCCACAATAACCTTACTTTCTTTCATACCAGCCTGATGCTGAATAGCACCAGA
>JBNKPX010000144.1:0-4676 GCA_050295575.1 Gammaproteobacteria bacterium
ACCCCGGCTCTGGTGGGTGGTACCGATGGAACCTTGATCAGTAACTTTGTTGCCTACCACATTTCCAAATCTCTCAACTGGGGACTGGCGGCAGCACTCGGTGCTATCCTTCTGTCTATCGTATTGGTTCTGTATGTCCTCTACGACAAGATAGTAGGCATTGATAACATGAAACTTGGGTAGGTAAAGATATGGCACTTCCTATACATGCAACAACTGGTGAACGTATCTGGCATTACACATTTCTCAGTATTTGTGGGTTTGTATTTTTCTTTCTGATCTTCCCGATTATCGTGATGATCCCATTATCGTTTAACGCACAGCCCTATTTTACTTTTACCTCGGAAATGTTGTCGTTTGACCCTGCTGGCTATTCATTCAAATGGTACGAAGATTTCTTTACCAATGAAAACTGGCAACAGGCGGTGCGTAACTCGATTTTTATCGCGATATTTTCCACCCTGATATCAACCTTTCTCGGTACCCTGGCAGCATTGGGTCTAAGTCGTAATGATTTCCCATTTAAAACCACCATCATGGGCATACTGATTTCTCCAATGGTTGTGCCATTGATTATTTCAGCCGCAGGTATGTTTTTCTTTTACTCCAGAATCGGCCTACAGGGTACTCATGTAGGTGTAATCCTGGCGCATGCCGCACTGGCTACACCGTTCGTGGTCATCACGGTAACAGCAACCCTGACAGGTTTTGATCACAGCCTGACCAGAGCTGCCGCTAATCTGGGCGCATCCCCAACACGCACCTTCTTTCAGGTGACTGTACCCTTGATTATTCCTGGCGTAATTTCTGGCGGTCTGTTTGCTTTTATTACATCATTTGATGAAGTCGTCGTCGTATTATTTGTGGGTAGCGTAGATCAACGTACTATTCCCTGGGC
Source organism: Gammaproteobacteria bacterium (assembly GCA_050295575.1). Taxonomy (GTDB): domain Bacteria; phylum Pseudomonadota; class Gammaproteobacteria; genus JACNJF01. The sequence continues at coordinate 899 of JBNKPX010000144.1, forward strand.
CATGTTCTCCGGTATTCGCGAACAGATTAGTCCTACAATTCTCGCGGTTGCATCACTGCTGGTACTCATCTCCATAACCCTGCTGTTTACTCTTGAGCTGCTTCGTCGCCGTAACGAACGTCTGCGTGGTATGTCACCGGGCTAACCGCTATCCAACCCCTACCGCGCCATGAGTTACCTGGTAAATCACTGGCGCGGAGTACTCCCATTATCGATCTCTCTCTGGGTTAATTTATTTGCCCTGCTTATAATTCTAGCGCTGATTGAATCAGCTATCCTGCTACACTTTAGCCACGATGCCGAACTCATGGTTAAAGCAACATTTATCTCTCTACTGATCACCCGGCTGATAATTTTCCCCTGGCAACTGATAGGGCTGATCCGCTGCAGTGACCGGCATTTTCTCCAGCATCGTAACGGTTATGTCACCCGAATGGTGTATGTCGTGATCATGCTAGCGGTGCTGTATACCCTGCTCTATATCATCGGTACATTACAGACCGTATTCATCTTTAAGAAGGATATGGATAATTATGCGAAACTGGTTAGCCAACATGGTTTCCAGATTAGTCTGCAAGGCAATGGGCGACGACTTAAGATTGATGGCGCACTGGATATCGGCCTTACCCGAAAAGTAACTGAAATGCTTGAGCAAAATCCCGACATTGAAAGCGTATTGCTTGAAAGCCCTGGAGGACAGATATATCAAGGCAGAGGCTTAGCAGTGCTGATTACTCAATATAAGCTTGATACCTATGTTGAAACTGAATGCAGCTCTTCCTGTGTCACCGCTTTTATTTCCGGTCAACAGCGTTTTCTAAGCAACAAAGCAAAACTGGGATTTCATCAATATCGATTTGACACTACTCAAACCAAACAGATTATCCCGCTCTACGAAAGCCTGTTGACAGAACAACAACGCGATCTGAATTTATTCAAACAACAGGGGGTTAGTGAAGAATTCCTTAAGATTATGTTTCAACAACAGGCGGATAGCATATGGTATCCGCCCCATCAGCAATTGCTGGACGCCGGTGTCATCCATCATCTGACGACAACGAATGACGGATGAGTCATGGCTATGACACAAGCCAGATTTATTGCCCCCTTATTTCATAAAAAGATGAGAGCCTGGGAAGTCTAATCTTTCAAAGGATCTTTTATAGCATTCTCACGACTTAAGAAAGCACGCGACAGCGCATGATAAATCGGCTGCGGACACACCAGGTGAGAAACCCCATAAGCGATGAATGAGGTAGTAATTAGCGCCAATGGCATTTCCTGATTGTTTGTCATTTCCATTACGATAATAAAAGCCGTCAGAGGTGACTGCACTACCCCAGAAAAATATCCAACCATACCTAGCAGAATCATTACCGACATGGGCGCAACCGGCAACCAATGTCCCAGATTCTCGCCTACGCCAGCACCAGTTGCCAGTGATGGTGCGAATATACCACCAGGAATTCCACTCAGGTACGATGCTACTGTCGAGCCCATTTTCAGTAGTGGGTATATCGGATCCCAGTTTACTTCGCCCATGATGATGGATCTTGCTGCTGCATAACCGGTTCCAGAAGAACTATAATCTGAAACATATCCCAACACGGCAACTATCAGGCCACAGACAAAAGCCACATGATAGGGCCTTGCTTTAATAACAGGTGTCAGCAAGCGTGCACCATTCACCAGAAGACTGGAAAACAGTCCACCAAGCAAGCCACCTACGATGCCACATATTAGCACTGCAGCCCAGCTCATAGCTCCTGTCATAACAGCGTTGGAAGTCCCAAAATAATGATAAGGCCCGAGAGCCGCCAGCGCCGTAACACCCGCTATGACCACGCCGACTGTCACAAGCCCACTGGTGCGTTGCTCGAACTGTCTACTCATTTCCTCAATAGCGAAAACAATACCGGCAAGCGGCGTGTTAAAAGCTGCAGCAATACCAGCAGCACCACCAGCCAGAATCAGTCCACGTTCCATATAATGCGCAGGGAATCTTGCAAAACGACCCAGCGTATACATGACTGAAGCGCCAATATGTACCGATGGACCCTCGCGCCCAATCGATGCGCCCGCCACCAAACCGATCAGGGTCAGTAAAATTTTACCGCAAGCAATGCGTAGTGATAGCACCGCAGTTTTTCGATTCGACTCTAACGATGCAATCGCTTGCGGTATTCCACTGCCCTGAGCACCGGGAAATAGCTTGCGGGTTGCCCACACCAGGCCCACCATGACTACTGGTGTCATTACAAGCGGCACCCAATCACCCAAACCGATTATGGTGTGAAAGGCCACGTCCGCCCAGTCAGCCATAATGGCGAACATGGCGCAAATCAGGCCTACCAGCAAAGCACCAATCCAGAACACCAGACGCACACGCCAGGCCGATACTGAAAATAATTTACGTTGATTGCGACGCCAATGTTGACGTAGAGATTTTTTCTTTGCAGAAGCAACTAACATTCAGATTCCATATTGTTAATTTGATTGATGCGGCTGAACCTTTTCATCTTCACAGGGTATGTGGATGACAAAAGATGCACCGAAAGTAAATAAGTTCCTTCCGCGCTTTAAAGCGGTATGAGAACTCACTGAGACCCGCTACTGTTTGCATATGCTAAGCATGTACTGGAACTGGTTTTAATGGCGCAGGTATAGCCGGTTTTTCAGTCTTGTTTCCTCTACCTGTATCGTTAACACCCACCGCTGCTTCAGCGGTGAATGTCACGCTCTGACACTCCCGAAAGATACGAGCATTACAGGTTTCACAAACCGATTTATCAAGCTTCTGGAAAATAGCATGTAAAGCAGAAGACTTACTCTGAAACACATTGTTCGCATTAATCTTATCCAGCACATGGCATGCTTCAAGCGAATCCCACAGACCTTCTTTAACATTGATTAAATAAAATCCTCCGCCATCATATCGACGACGAATGGCTTCATTAGCTAACACGTCTGCCGCTGCGATATCTACAAAACTGATCCCATTAGCAACAATCGCCAGATGCTTTTGTTGGGGGCGTAGCTGTACAAATCTAGCAAATTTTTCGCGCAAATAGGCAACAGAACCAAAGAACAGATTGCCGTCAATACGAATGACCTGTAACTGCGGACATTGAGGACGCCTATCGTCAGGCATTACCGTGTAAAATTTACGATTAGGTAAATTTGGATCGGGCAGGCGTGTGACGACACGAGGTTTAGATGCTTTCATCAGATACAACATCAGCGATAGCAGAATACCCGCCAGTATGGCGAACTCCAGATCCAGAAAAAGCGCTGCCAGAAATGTTGTGAAAAATATTGCTCTCTCTGAATGAGTTGAAGAGAGAATATGTTTAATCGCTGAGAAATCGATCAACCCCCAGGCAACGATAAATAAAATACCCGCCATTGCAGCATTTGGAAGATAAGCTACCAGCGGTGCGATGGCCAGAACGATAAATATCTCAAGAAAACCCGCTATCATCGCGCTCATAGGCGTTTTTGCTCCGGCCTGATAATTCAGACTAGTACGATTAAATGAACCTGTAGCAACATAGCCCGAGAAAAAACTTCCGGCAATGTTGGATAGTCCCTGACCTATAAATTCCTGATTACCATCGATCAATTGCCCACTGCGAATGCCGACTGCTCGACCAATTGAAATTGCTTCGGTCAGGGTAAATAGAGTCATTGCTAAGGCTGCTGGCGCTAATTTCTGGATGGTTTCCAGCGAAAAATCGGGCGCTGATAATGGTGGCAGAGTCTGCGGTAATGCACCTAC
>JBNKPX010000145.1:0-4596 GCA_050295575.1 Gammaproteobacteria bacterium
TCAACGATTATGGATACAAGGTTGCACACATCCAGAAATGCGATGGCGGACTCAGCGAGTTTGGCTACAAGACCGACGAGTATCGTTCCATCTTCTACGGCAAATTTGAAGAGATGCGATACCTGACCGAAAAATACCCTTTATTGATTCCCTATGTACCAATAAAAATAGCCGTTATGAAAGAAAAGGATACCGTAGTGATTGTTGCTATCAACCCGATTATGTTTTCAGACTTCTTCCCTGAAAAAGAACTGGCCATACAATTCGGACGCTGGGAAAGTGATATCAGAGCGATATTTGAGGAAGTTGCTCAGACACCGGGGCTATAGCTTTTTCAGGGATGATTTACTATTAGAGAGATTATCCCGGAAATTATCACGCCAGGGCGTGGAGGTAGAGTCTTTCCGGTGCTAAATCGAGAATCTGCCAGATATAAGACTCTGTTTTATACTGCATAAGTTAATAAAACAAATAAAAGGCAGATTACCTTTTTTAATGATAAAGGGAAACCCAATGGAAAATAAAACCTCATATATCAACAGGTTAGGAATCACTCTAAAAACATCAAAAAATATAAAGGTAGACCTTCTAATATATATTCAAAGGTATTATTCCGTTGAATTCTACTGTTATGTTGAAAAATGAAATCACTAATCTCAGCTTTATTTATACTCTTCAGTATTGGCGCTCAGGCTGAAGAGTGTATGTCAGAATTTAATGAAAGCTTATTATTTTCAGAGATTCAAAAAGGTAATAAAATTGATGCTTCTTTCGTATACGGATATTTAATTGACGGAAAGTATGAGCCAGAGTTAAGAAAGAAAATTATAGAAAAAGATTCGTTATTAAAAATACTAAAGTTTCAGTATAGTACTGCGCAATCAAGGAAAGCCGATAAAGTAATTAAAAACGAAAGTGGTGCTATTAGTGTTACTTACAGTGGCCCTGATTCTGGTTACAATACTGAGTACATATTTAAAAAAATAGAGGGGTGTTGGTGTCTTGTTGAGTTTATCAACTGGTCAACATAATCGGGTAGCCGAGGGTCTCTAACCCTCAGCCCCACAACAGCCTGCATGCGGGTCCGCACACGACTGAAGGGATTCAGGAGGTAGGGTGAAGCAGGAAGCCAGAACCGAGGGCGTTTCATTTGTCATAGTGAAGCTTGATCCAACCATCACGCAAAGAAAGCAGTCCTTCCGATTTAAGATAAACATTATATAGCGCCTGCTGAATACCGGGAGTATTGGAACTACGCCATGGGCCTTTGCTGGTAATGCCACAAGCAACCGCTGATTGCACTCTGACCCCGAGTTTCATCAGTCCTCTTACTTTGGTACGCGGCTTGCGCCACTGTCGCCAATAAGCCATTCTGACTCTACGCCGAATCCAGTGATCCAGGTCGACACAGAGTTGATAGCAATTGGCAATGCCAAAGTAATTGATCCAACCGCGTATAAACTGGCTGACCTTGAAGAGTTGGTATCGCATCGATACACACCAGTTACGGTTCGTTAATCGTCGAATCTGCTGCTTGAAATTGTGCAGCGTTTTCGCATGCCATTGAATGCGACCTTCCTGGAACGTAAATCCCAGAAATTGCTATCGCTGGTTTTAACGACGTGACTCTTGGCAGAGTTAACGACCAGCTTTATACGGTTTTGCAGATACTGACTGATACTGCGCAGCACACGCTCGCTGACTCTTTACCCGAATGGTAAAGTCATCAGCATAACGTGCAAACTTATGGTTGCGTTTCTCCAGCTCTTTGTCTAACGGATCGAGCATGATATTCGCCAGCAGTGGCGATAAGGAGCCACCCTGTGGAACACCTTCTCGGCTTTCCCTAAACAACTGGTTATCGATAACCCCAGCTCGAAGGTTAAGCTTAATCAGCCTGAGTAAACGTTTGTCCCTGATCTTGCGACCCAGGAGTGTCATTAACAGATCATGATTGACCCGGTGACCGCCAAGGATGGCGGAAATGCTGATATTGAATGGATCTAATATCAGCCAAAGAACTTGGGGAGATCAACATCCACCGCAATGCGGCGCCCCGTCTTGATGATGCCTTGCACCTGTTTAACCGCTTGCTGACCATTTCGGCCTGGACGAAAACCATAGCTATGGCTTGAGAACTCCGGATCGAAGATGGGCATGAAGACTTGGGCAATGGCTTGCTGGATCATCCGGTCTATGACGGTTGGGATACCCAGTTGGCGTTTACCGCCATCCGGTTTATCTATCTCAACCCGTCTGACCGCTGAAGGGCGATAGCATCCTGTTTCCAGTTCGTTTACCACCCGTTTCCATTCGCCTGATTTCGCCCATGCAAGGAATACATCAATGGCCATCCCATCAACTCCCGCTGCCCCCTTATTGGCTCGAACTCGCTTCCATGCAGCCTGCAGAATATCTCTTTGCAGAACCTGTTCGAATAGATCATGGCTAAAGGTTGGCTTCTCGACACGACGCTGAGTCACGTCACTGCCGGTCGGCATTCGTGTGTTCAAGTATGTCAAGGCTCCTCGGCTTTGGCTTCCTGCTTCGCCCTACCTCCTGTACCCGTGCAGTCATGCACAACAGCATCATTTACGGTGGCAGTTAAATCACATGGCTTCGTCGTCTTGGACCCAATGCGTTTCACGGGGCCGGCCCTGCCAACTCGCCTCCAGCCTACGCCTCATATGATGTTCTTGTTCATCAGCTCGCAGTTTTGCTAGCGGCTTGACCGCCAAGGATGGTGGAAATGCAGGTTTTGCAGGAGCATAAACCTGTCAATCAGACCTTTCCTCACGGATCGGCCCTTGCCATTCGCTAGTAGTTATCATCTAATAACCATCAGGTTAAAGATCGTTATCTTCCTACAGAGGACTTTCACCTCATTAGTTAATGCCCATGTCGGGCGTACACACAAAGCTCCAGCGGACGCGCAAAAAGCCCGCGTCGCTGAGCCAGGTGCTAGAAGTCAAATGGGTTCAGAGTTTCAGCAATGAAAAAAATTTTAAGTTTATTAGGGATATTAGTTATTCCTACCTTTATTTTTGGATGTATGTCCGATAATTCCGCGACTGGAACTAATGAAAGTGAATTTATGTCAGTTGAATTTAGAGTCGCATCTCAAGGGACACAAACTGACGTTCCAGGTGGACAAATATTAGAGGCAAGAAATGAAGCTAGATTTACAGATATATGGGGAACAATCCCCAGTATATCTGGAGAGTCGCCAAATGTAGACTTTGAAAACAATCAGGTTGTTGTCATCCTTAGTCAAATTAGTGCGTGCTCTTCTTTAGAAGTTATTGATGTGTCAGAAAACGAATACACAAGACTCGTATCTTTAGCAGAGGTTTTTACGAGTGATCCAGGGCTTTGTGATCCAACCCCTGAAGCATTCAACTTATTGGAATATGCAATAATAGAGTTTGAGCGCAAGGTGTTGCCTGTTTCTGTGATGTATACAACAAGATATGACTTCTAACAATGGCAATTGAGAGGGACCGACACTGCTCGTACCGCTTCGGTGAGTGCGGTGGCGCTCGCCTCTGAGGCGGGGCGTTAGGTTCCGTTGTCGAACTCGAACAGTTCCTTGACCGATATCTGGAATCAAAAGCAGAATCAAAAGAGGAATCAAAAGGGTCAGACTCGATTGAAAATATTGGATAATAACAACGGCTCCAGGCTGTGTGAAAACACCAAAAATGTCCAGCCTTATACAACGACAACCTTTCACCATCTATCCCGTCGATTTACTCGCAAACATGATCATCGTTAACCCGCAACCCTGAGTTGTAGGCTGTATATGGAGGGACGATGCCCTCCAACATTAATTTGCCTTAGAGTTTGCCAGGATACCTGTGTTGTTCATGTCAGATGGCGCTTTGCCCGGCTCTGGCGTCCTCGACTCTAGCATCCTGCTTCGCACCACCTCCCCCCCTGAAATCGTGCTTCGCCCTACCACTTCTGTCCATGTAGACGTAGGCAAGTGCGTCCTGCGTTGCCCTCGACAATAGCGTCCTGCATTGTTAGACCTTCAATAGTCTCGAACTCTCTGGTATCCCTGCCAGGATTATCCGACCTTCTATGAGGACTGTAAAGTCAACCCCCTAATTTCATTACTAAAGCTTCATCGTCGTTTTTTCATAAATATTAAGCCTGTTTAATTTCCTATTATATAAATCGTTGTCCAGGTTTTATTTGTTCGTCAGACCAACTATGGGCCGTGACCACCTTCTATCCGTTCCGGACTTTGCCGGTTACCTCAAATTGCGTGCGTGTTAACGTCGCCTTTAACCTGGTGTGAAAGTACCCCTTCTACAGGGACGGTGTGGCTATTGCCAACCAAGGTCGGATACGAGTACTTTCGACAACTCTTTAACTCTTGCTGACTTTTTACCTGCTTAGACTATTTTCAATACGGCACCTTTAGGAATAACGCCCTGCGCCAGGTAACGCCATAGTGCGACCAGCAGTTTTCGCGCCAGGGCTACGATACCAATGCGACGCATGCGTTTGCCACCGCAACCAAAGCGCTTTTCAAACCACTGGCTTAGCTCGCTATTAGGCTGGTAGCGTAGCCATAGCCAAGATAGCTCT
>JBNKPX010000146.1:0-4537 GCA_050295575.1 Gammaproteobacteria bacterium
AATTCTGTGCCGTCGCACCCTTCGCGGGTGCGGGGAGTGAAACCTAAAAATGCATTTACCGCCTCATTGTCATATAGAGTCGCACCCTTCGCGGGTGCGTGGATTGAAACATTACACTAAATCCAAGGCATCACTGAGTGTAGTGTCGCACCCTTCGCGGGTGCGTGGATTGAAACAGGGGTATGGCGTGAGAACCGCACAGTCTGGTTAGTCGCACCCTTCGCGGGTGCGTGGATTGAAACAATCAATTCTTCAGCGGAAAACTTAACCCCCTTGTCGCACCCTTCGCGGGTGCGTGGATTGAAACAGTGATGTAGCTGCCATCAACCTCAGTTTGAGCATGTCGCACCCTTCGCGGGTGCGTGGATTGAAACAGTATCTCAGACAATAATTACAACTGCATCATCAAGTCGCACCCTTCGCGGGTGCGTGGATTGAAACTCTTGTATGAGTACCCGCAACAGCAGTGAGTTTGTGTAGCATCATACCGTTGAGATTGCCACATCGCGCGCTCCTCTTGATTCGATACCAGCCATCACATCAACATCCAGGCCCTGGAACGGATTGATCAAGTAGGTAAATCGCAGCTGGTATTTTTGAAAATGGAGTCTATATCGTTTTGAGCAAATGTTAATCAGACTTTACCACTGACAGGTTACATATGATTGAAAAAGCTATTGTACTGGTATTAGTGGCCGCGTCGCTTATGGCACTCGGTAATGCGTCCATCGTTTATAAGCGTAGTTACTATCTGGAGTCAGACGATCGTGTCAATCTGGAGCGATTAATCGACAATATTGATCAACTCGAGCATGAGCGCCTGCTCGGTTTGAGTAAGCGCCTTGTTACCATCAGTAATTCCGATTTTGGTATTTTGCTTTTGTTAAACAGGGAGTTTCGGCGTGCGCTTCTATGGCTCGGCCTTAGCTGCCTGGCGCTGCTACTGTATGTGCTTTTCCTGCAGGCAAGGACTTATCTGAGTGATAGGGCGGTGATTATTGATAGTCCTTGATACCAAATGAAGTGCGATCTAGCAGGGCGGGCCTGAGTAATTCATTGATTTTACCTGCTTAAGCTACAAATAATCCTGAGATTTGAAGCTTAAGTAACTCATTTAACAGGGACAAATCAAACTTTAAGGGGAAAGTCCTGGCCCTGATCAATATTCTTTACCCGATCAGGATGACCGTTGAATCGATGATGGCAGGGGCGAGTGGCATTGCGAGCATGGATCCAGGACTCTGGTTTTCTGCCCTGATATGCAGAGAGTATTGCATTTATAATTGCTCTACTTGCGGCTGCAAAGATGTATCAGCTAGTACAACTTTTTCTACCCAGGGCAAGGCTCACTTATTCTCAATAGTTAGAGTAAATTCTATCTGCAGAGAGCTAAGTTATTGTCAAATTTGAAAATATTCACTTATCCACATTTCCTGTGGATAACTCTGTGTGTAAGTGTTTGAAAAAGGTGCCCAGACCGCGCCAATGTTACGCTTGTGTTAAATTGTACGATTTACGAACAATTTATATTTATCCTTTATATTCAATAACTTGCGATCCGCAATATTTTTATAGTAAAAATTGGGTATGGATATTAGTCTCTTCTTAAAGCTTGAATATAAATGTGTATATCTTTCTACTGTCAATACCCAAAAATCAGCTTTTTTCAATAATTTTTTCCTGTATATGGATGATTTTTAGGACTTACGACTTGTTTTTTTATACGGGCTATTCCCATTCTTTCACTAATACCTGGGTCGGATTGATCAAGGTGGAGAAATCACAGCGGGATTATTTTAGAAAGTGGGATATTAATCGTTCTGATCAACTGAGGAGACAGAGAGTTAGTCACTGTGAACTCCTCAGTTAGATTGAGTAGCTATTGTGCCTCCAGCTCAGTCCCATCACTCAAGCCAAACTGCTCCACATACATCGCAGTTGCTCCTGCGGTAGCTAGCGGTATAGCGAGGAAGTTTATGATTGGAATACTGGTTAACACCATCACGCTACCACCGAATCCGAGAGCCAGGCCCCGGCGTTTCTTGAGCTGGTTTTTCTGCTGCTGGAAGGTGATGTTATGGTTGCCCATCGGGTAGTCCAGGTATTCCAACGCCAGTAACCAGGAGCCGAAGATGACCCAGAGCACCGGTGAAATCAGGTTGATTACCGGGATAAAACTGATCAGCAATAACCCGGCAGACCAGGTCGCGATGTATAGCAGCTTTCTTAACTGCGACATGGTGCTGTCCTTGATAATGGTGATCAGGTCGACACCGGAGTTGATGTCTTTACCGGTGAGCATTTCTTCAATTTTCTCCGACATGATGGCATTGAAGGGGGCTGAAATAATATTGGCAACCGGTGTGAATACAAAGAATACAAAGAATGCTGCGAATGATGTAAAGAATGTCCACAGTATCCATTCCAGAAACCCCAGCCAGTCGGGCAGGAAGGAGAGTAACCAGTTTACAAAGGGTGAGAACTGGGCATAGCCCGCATAGATCAGACCACCAAAGAGCAGGATGTTTAACAATAACGGGGTGATGACATAGCGTCTGATGCCTGGGCGTTTAACCAGTACAAATCCTTTTGCCAGGTAGCCGGTGCCGCGTCCTATGTCTGTAATCATTTATCTGTTTCCTGTGTTGTTTTTAAATGGCGGCATAGAGTGCCACGAAGGTTTTTCTGGCGCAATATTCATCTCTGCCGATAGTAGGGGGTTAAACCCTGTAATGCGAGTAGCGCACTGCCATAAGCCGCCTGGTTTTGTCTGGCCGGGCTGATAGGTAATCCGATCATCTGGCTGCGTATGGCTTGCCATTGCGGGTTGGTCGCGCCGCCGCCCAGGGTTTGAATGCGCTTGATATGGGTTGCACCCAGGTCCTTAAGTTTTTGATATCCCAGTTGTTCTATACGGCTTAAGCCTTCCAGAATGCCCTGTAAAAACAATATTTCTGATTCAGGTCTTGGGGTGAGTATGGGCTGTTTGTCCGGGTCCATCTGTGGGAATCTTTCTCCTATGGCGGGCAGGGGATAGTAATCCAGTCCGGATGGCTTTTTGATGTCTATCTGTTCAGATAGTGCGGACAGTTCACTGTCACTAAAGTATTGCCTGAGCACACTGCCTCCGGCATTTGAGGCGCCGCCACATAGCCAGTAGTCACCGAGTTTATGGCTATACACACCAGATTGGAGGTCCTGTACCGGCTTGTCGCTGAGTATTTTGAGCACTATCGTACTACCGAGAGAGGTTACCGCATCACCTGTCTGGCTGGATTCGGTGGCGATAAAAGCGGCATTGGCATCGGTGGTTCCCGCGCATATCTGCAGGCTGTTGCTGAGCCCGAGGTCAGCTGCTATTTCGGCATCAACGCTGGCAATCGGCTTACCGGGTTCCAGTACCCGGGGCAGGGATGTTTTTGGCACGATCTGTTCTAGCCACTGCGGCCACAGCCGCTGGTCCACGTCATAACCCATTTTGAATACATTGTGGTAATCACTAACGCCCCAGCTATTGACCAGATAATTACTCAGGTAGTCGGCCTGATTCAGAATGAGATAGGGTGTATTGGTTTGCAGTGTCTGTGCCAGCTGCAGGGCTCTGGCGACTGGAGAGCTGGCGCTGATGATAATATGCTGTGGATCTGGACAGTGTTGCTGGATGTGTGGCAGCTGGGCCTGACTGCTTCTGTCGTTATACATCAACGCCGGTGTTAGCACCTTGCCCTCTGGGCTGACCAGTAATACTGTACCAGAGGTACCATCAATCGCTAGCCGTTGTATGGCTGTTAAGTCGAGCTGAGTTGAGAGTTGCCTGAATAAGGCATGCAGGCCTTCGATCCATAACGAGGCCTGCTGTTGAATGCTTTGCTGATGTTGAGTTGCTGCGGGTAGCGGGTAACTGGTTTCAGCCAGTTGCTGCCGCTTGTTATTGATAACAATGGCGCGGCAGCCGGAGGTACCAAAGTCTATGCCAAGGTACACTTTATGTTAGTTAAGGCAGAATAACCGGTGTTGGTGCAACCCAGCCTTCGGCACGATGTTCGGCTACCACGGTGGTGTAAATGCCGCCACGTACATTAAATTCAGCGTTGAGACGCATAAACCGGGGATGAATGGCTTTTACCAGATCATCCAGAATCTGGTTGGTGACGGCTTCGTGGAATGCACCTTCATCACGAAATGACCAGGTATATAGCTTGAGTGATTTCAGTTCGATACACAGCTTGTCAGCGATATATTCAATGCTCAGGGTGGCGAAATCAGGCTGTCCGGTCATTGGGCACAGACAGGTGAATTCAGGTACATCGATACGGATGGTGTAATCGCGCTCAGGTTGCGGGTTTTCGAAGGTATCAATCTGTTTACTGGGCTGGGTTGCCATAATGTTTTATCTCTTGCTAGTAGTGTTTAGCGAACCTCTGATTAATTCAGAGGTTCCTGCGGCACAGGATGTGTCGCCAAAATCGATGGCTACAAGCCATTGAATTTTATGGAAAAAGTGAAAATTACCCTTTTCGTTTTTCGTGCTCTGATC
>JBNKPX010000147.1:0-4463 GCA_050295575.1 Gammaproteobacteria bacterium
TTCATTCCTGTTTCTGGGGCCTACCGGTGTAGGTAAAACCGAGTTAACCAAGGCCCTGACAGAATTCCTGTTCGATACCGAAGATGCCATCGTGCGTATCGATATGTCTGAATTTATGGAGAAGCACAGCGTTGCGCGCCTGGTGGGCGCACCTCCGGGTTATGTGGGTTATGAAGAAGGCGGTTATCTTACCGAAGCGGTACGTCGCAGACCTTACTCAGTGGTATTACTGGATGAAGTGGAAAAAGCCCATCCTGATGTATTCAATATTTTGCTTCAGGTGCTGGATGATGGACGCCTGACTGATGGTCAGGGGCGTACGGTTGACTTTAGAAATACCGTTATCGTTATGACCTCTAATCTCGGCTCGGAAGAGATTCAAAGCATGGCCGGTGAAGAAAATTATGCTGCCATGAAAGCCGCGGTGATGCGTACTATCGGAAATTATTTTCGACCAGAGTTTGTTAACCGTATTGATGAAACAGTTGTATTCCATCCATTAGGTAAAGATGAAATTAGAGTGATCGCAGCTATCCAGCTCGGTTATCTTAAACAGCGTTTACAGGATAAGCACCTGAGCATGCAGATCAGTGATGCCGCGCTGGATGAATTGGGTAAGGTCGGTTTTGATCCGGTTTATGGGGCCAGACCGCTAAAACGTGAAATCCAGCAAAGCATTGAGAATCCACTGGCGCAGGCTATATTGGCAGGACAGTTTCTACCAGGGAGCACCGTCAATATTGATGTTGATGAAAATAAAGTGTTTAAATTTAGCTGATTGCCATCAATTTGGTTGGGTTCTTCCAGCTATCGTGGCTATAATCGTAGCCACGATAGATAATTTAAAAAAAACGAATGGCAGTTTTCGGCTCACTCCTATTCAACCGTACTATAAAGCAGTTTCTTGCCTGCAAGGATTTGCACAGCAAAAATGGTATGGAGTTGATAGAGAAAATCAAAGCTCAGGCTAAGGAACAACTGGAAAAAATTCTGGAAGTTATTCCCGACGCTGATAGCCCTCATGGAGAAATTCTCATACAGATCTGCCAGGGTATATTGAGCCAGGGGACAGAGGACCTGTTTCTGGAAAATCTCAGCAGTGAAACCACTACAATTCGTGTGGCATCAAAAAATGTTCTCAGCGAATCACAGCAGATTAATCCCGCAAAGCTGTTTAAAAAAATGCATGAGTCCGATGGCTCTGAAACTGAAATCATCGATATCCTTGAGTTTCAAAAGAAAAATATTGCGCCCGAGCTTATAGTTAAAAATGCGCTACGACTCGATAAGGCTAATGCAGGACGCTTATTTACGATGGCTCAGTCGCAGGCTGAACGTACCGATATGTCGGCATTAAGTATCGACATCGAAAGTCTGGATAACCCGGATATCAAGATTATGTTGATACGCTTTCTGGCTGCCGTGAATCAGCCTGAATCTGCCAGGATGCTTATCGAGTTACTAGCAGATAAGTCCAAGATTGTTGTTATCGACGCCCTGAAAAACCTCAAAAACATGAGCACGGAATATGATCCGTCTCCCATCGTACGCTTTATTCCTGATATGCGAGAAGAGGATCAGAAAGCTGCGTTTGAAATTCTGCGACTGAAATCAAGCGAGCAAACCCTGCCTTCTTTGACCATGTTAATGACAGGGAAATCAGATGAGTTGCGTGAGCAGGCCTGTAACCTTGTCGTTGAGTATGCCAGTTCGGAAAGCCTGGAAAAGGTTTTGATTGCTCTCGATGTACATGAGTGGTGGGGTAAGGAACAGGCCGTAAAATGGTTGCTGACGCACGGCAATAATAGTCTTTATCGGGCGGCGGCATCTCTGACCAGCCACGAAAACGATTTTGTTAAAAATTCTGCGCAGCAATTAGCGGCCAACAGCACGACACAGTCTGGAGAGATTACCGAATTAATTGAACCCATGATGAGTGAAAACTGGCAGGTCAGGGAACAGGCAATTGAAGCTGCCGGTAAAATGGATAATAGAAAGGTTCTAGAATACTTAAGTAAAGTCCTTAAAAAGTACCCCGAGTCCTCGATAGCAGTACTTAAAGCCACTTCCAGTTTGGGCTTCAGTAAAGGGCTGGAAATTGCTTCCCAATGTATGCGCATGAAAGAGGCTGCGATTCAGCGAGAGGCCTTACGTACCATCGATGATATCGTCAATCAAAGGCATGCGAATAATGTACGTGCAGGTATCGTAAAAATGGTGCCAAAGCTTCAGGCGACCGTACGCGATACAGCGCTAGAAGTGATTAATAGTATTACTGAAAAGTTTAACTTGCCCCGGCTTGATCTTGATGAAGAAAGCATGTTTGAAACACGCCTGATTAAGATTGAAGAGAACAGGGATAAGTCTCAACATGCGAATCCTGTTGCGGTAGAGGTAGTGGAACAGGATAAAACCGAGGTAGTCAGTTTTCAGCATATTGAAGAGCTGAAAGAGGGAGACATCTGGATGGATCGATACAAGATCATCAGGGAAGTCGGACGCGGTGCTATGGGGCGGGTCATGCTGGTGGAAGATGAAACCGTCGGCGAAACAATGATCCTCAAGTTTATGCACCCAGAATTGACCAGTGATGGTCAAGCTCGTGAACGCTTTTTACGCGAATTGAAATACTCCCGTAAGATCAGTCATCCGAATGTTATTCGTATTCATGACTTCCTGGTGAAGGATGGCATTTCTGCAATCTCTATGGAGTTTTTTGAAAGTATCGGCCTGGATTATATGATCAAGCATGAAATGCTTAAGTCAGAGCAGCAATCACTGGAAATCCTTTATCAGGTGTGTGATGGCATGTATGAAGCGCATCAGAAGCATGTTATTCATAGAGATCTGAAGCCTAGTAATATTTTGATCAACGATGCTGGACTGGCCAAGGTGGTGGACTTTGGTATTGCTTCTGCAACCACTGAAACCGATGCTACCCTGACCAAAACCGGTATGATTATTGGTACACCCGCTTATCTATCACCTGAGCGTGCCAAAGGCCTGGTTGCTGATCATCGTTCTGATATCTATGCCCTGGGCATTATTGCCTACACTATGTTCAGTGGCAGGCCACCTTATAAAGGTGAGCCCATGTCGTTGCTGTTCCAGCATATCGAGGGAAAGGCTGTGCCATTGTTCCGACTGGATATAGGGATAAGGGCGGGAGTTAGTATGTTGGTGCAAAAAATGATGGCGGCCGATATTGATAAGCGCTACCAAACCATGAAGGATGTGCGGGATACCATCAAACAACTTATGTAACAATTGTGTTTTAACCTGATTGAATCCGTTATGACCATCCAACAAACAATACAGTCCAAACTGGAACAGGCCTTTTCCCCCGACTTTCTCCAGGTGGAAAATGAAAGTCATATGCATAATGTGGCGCCGGGCTCTGAATCTCACTTTAAGGTCAGTATTGTCAGCCAGCAGTTTGATGGCATGATGCTGATCAAGCGTCACCGCATGGTCAATAAGGTGCTTGAATCCGAGTTACAGCAGATTCATGCGCTGGCTTTACATACCATGACGCCACAGGAGTGGTTTGATAAAGCAGGCAAGGTCGCTGACTCGCCCTTGTGCCAGGGTGGCTCTAAAAACCAGTAATAGGGAGCATCAAACTAGAGCATGCCAGAATTGGTTGCATTCATAGAATAGATGGTTGCCAATACTTCATTAAATGGCAATGGATAAGATTCCTGTAATTGCTGAGCTAACTGCATATATTCGGTGATGGTTTTTATACCGGCTTGAAAGTTCAACGCATAAAACAATATATTCTGATAATCCTCTGTTTCCATAAAGACTGTCTGGCACTGGAACCTGTTGCGTAGCTGCTGGTAAAAATTCTTAAAGTCTTTATCACTATTGATGATCAGGTTGTAGCCAATAGCGCCACGGGGGGTTAACAGGTCCTTCATGCGATTAATTGTATTATTCTCTAATAGCCATTTCGGTGATTGAAAGGCGTCGAAGAGATCAACAATGATCAGGTCGTAGCTATCCTGGCAATGCTCTAAGTACTCACGCGCATCGGCTATCTGATAACTGATGAAAGGCCCCTCAGGGGGTAACATAAAGTGATCCTGTGCAATTTGCAGTAATTCTGCATCGTACTCTACGCCGGTAATATGGGTCTGCGGCAGGTAATGACGCACGAAATGAATCAACGAGCCTCCACCAACACCCAGTAGCAATATATGGCGTGGTGGCTCTATAAATAACAGCATGCTCATCAGGTATTGTAGATTATTCATGCGCAACTGGTGGGGTTCGCTGATATTGATTTCTGATTGAGTCGCAAGCTTGTCAAACTTTAACTGCAAAATATCCTGTTTCTGATTAATCCATACTGGACCATGTTGGGTCTGAGTTTTAAATACTTCTTTTGTGTTCATCTTTTTCCGTCGCCCGATACCTTGAGCATTAATTTATCGATCATTCGGCTAGATAAAAGGCGT
>JBNKPX010000148.1:0-4376 GCA_050295575.1 Gammaproteobacteria bacterium
TGATCGTTATACACTGACAAACAGGTATTAATGTGCCAACCAATAAAGCTGAACATAAAATAGTATGGAAATCGAATTAGTAGAAATCCGCGATTTTATCGCACAACAGCATCCATTCGATTTACTGACCATAGATCAGTTGAACGCAATGACGCAAAAGCTGGAAGTGCGTTATCTGCGCCGAGGAAAAGCCTTTCCCCCTACAGACAGCAGTACACCCTGCCTGTATATAGTTCGAACTGGCGCGGTTGAATTGCGCGATGCCAACAATGAGTTAATGGGCAAGCTGGGCGAAGGCGATATCTATACCACCCAGTGTCAGCTTATCGATTTCGATAAATCATCAGGCCATATCACGCTTGAGGATAGCCTGATTTACCAGCTACCCTGCACCGAGCTTAAGACGCTGTTCAAAGAAAACGATGACTTCCGTAATCACTTTGAAGCCAACCTTACACAGCGCTTACAGCAGGCTGCCAAATTCAACAATCAACAGGCCGATATGGGCGTTGCCAGTATGACCGTACCGATTGGTGAATTGATCAAGAAACAGCCCATCGTGCTGGATATCAGATCGAGTATTCAACAGGCGGCACTGTTAATGAGTGAACAAAATGTATCATCCATCATGATCACTCAGCATGACAAACTCGCAGGCATAGTTACCGATAGAGATTTGCGCCGCCGCTGTGTTGCTAAAGCTCTGGATGTAAGCCTGCCGGTGACTGAAATCATGTCGAGTGAAGTCACTACCATGAGCAGCAATGATCTGGTATTGCACGCTCTGTTGTGTATGACTAAAAACAACATCAATCATTTACCGGTAGTAGATGGTGTCGATATAAAAGGCATGTTAACGGCCAGCGATTTAACCCGACACATTAGCGCCAATCCTGCGTTCATGTCCTCTAAAATTCGCAAAGCCACAACACTGGAAGAACTGCAGAAAATCGTACAGCGCTTACCTGAGATACAGCTATTGCTAGCCTCTTCAGGTGTTACCGCACGTCATATCGGTGAAACTATCTCTCGCATTACTGATGCACTCACCACACGCTTAATCGAAATGGCTCAGGATGAAATCGGGCCGGAGCCAGTTCCCTTCGTCTGGGTGTCTGGTGGATCACAGGCCAGGTACGAACAAAGTTCGCATTCCGACCAGGATAACGCCCTGATTATCTCGGATGAATTAAATGACAAAGATCGTCCCTATTTTACCGAGCTGGCGAAAAGGGTATGTGATGGCCTCAATAGTTGCGGTTTTGTGTATTGCCCAGGCAATGCCATGGCCATGAATGAAAAATGGTGTCAGCCTTATTCGGTGTGGGAAAAATATTTCAAGGAATGGATTTTCACACCTGATCCGACGGCACTGATGTTATCCAGTATCTTTTTCGATCTACGCCCGGTACATGGTGACTTCTCACTACACAAGAAACTGATCAACCAGATACTGCAACAGACCGCTGCAAACACGCTGTTTATCGCGCATATGGTTTCCAATGCATTAAAGCATAAACCCCCGGTAGGCTTCTTCAGAACCTTTGTGCTCATCCATGACGGCGAGCATGATAATACCTTCGATATCAAGCATCGTGGCATAGTTCCTATCACCGATATCGCCAGGGTGCTGGCACTAGCTGAAGGGATTAATAAGGTAAATACCAGCGAACGTATTGAAGCACTAGGTAATACCCGGTCGATGAGTAAAAGCATGTCAGTAAACCTGCTGGATGCGCTGGAATTCATTGCCAACCTGCGTATCAAGCATCAGGCTGAGCAAATTAGAAATAGTGCAGCACCGGATAACTTCCTGCCCCCTGACGATTTATCTTCACTGGAACGTAAACATCTGAAAGATGCCTTTAGCATTATCAAGCAGGCTCAGGAATCATTAGAAAAACGTTACTCAATGCCATGAGCCATGTTTAACTATTTCAAAAGCAAGGATCAGTTAAGACAACAGGCATGGGATAAAGCAAAGCACCCCGTCATGCTTAAGTATTTATCCCGCGCCTTCCCCTCCCCCAAAACGCCCTGGGATGAGATAGAAATCGTTTCGCTGGATTTTGAAACTACCGGCCTCAACCCTCAGCGACATCAAATCTTAAGCTATGGCAAGGTACATATCCGACAGGGTCGCATACATCTTTCCAGCGCCAGGCATGAGCTGATACATCAGGAAAATCTCATTCCGGAAGAGTCCGCTGTTATTCATCATATTACTGACGACGATGTGAGAGAGGCCCGAAGTCTTGAAGAAGTGCTGCCCGACCTGCTGCATGATTTAGGCGGCAAAGTCATGCTGGTGCATTACAAAAAGATTGAACAGGGGTTTTTAAACGCCGCCTGCCAGAAGCTATATGGATCGCCCTTTATTATTCCGACTATCGATACGCTTGTACTATCGCAACGCGTACTGGAAAAAAGGAATCACTCACTGGAACCCAACCAGCTCAGACTTTTCAATCTGCGTGACAGCTTCAAGCTACCTGCCTACAAGGCACATAATGCGCTAAACGACGCAATGACGACTGCTGAGTTATTTATGATACTGGAAGGAGAGATTTCACCGAATGCCCCAACGCCTTTAAAGCGATTACTAAATTGAATGAGTTAAGATTCCTTATAGATACTGACTTATATCTCGTTTGACCAGGACTTTATTTTATCTTTCAAATTCCACATAGCTGACATTTCATATCCTGCCTGGCCTGGCTGCTGCCGATCCGCTCCTGCCATTGCTGACATCCTATGAATATCTTTTTAATGCACGCTAGGAGCTCTCAATATAATTCAGCTTATACCGCACACCTCCCATCAATTTGAAAACTTTTTCGTAGGTCGGATAAGCGAAGCGCCATCCGACATGAACAACAGGCACCCTGGCAAACTCGAAGGAAAGTCGGAGTTATGCAGCAATCGACCCGAATGAGCTGAAACCCTAATTAACCACGAAGCACACGAAGGGCGCGAAGAGTTATTTTTAATATTAGGTATCAACTACATGAAAGCAGCCATTTGGATTCCGAGCCTCAATAGCCGCAATCGACCCGAATGAGACATTCCCATTATTTAGAATGTTTAAAGAATTTAACCACAGAGAGCGCAGAGGCAAATATATTTTTTACTTCGAGATTTGGTGTATTTAGTGGCTCAAATTACTTTAATTTATACCTGACCCCAGTTATTGCAGACCTCAAGAAGTAACCGTTTTGTTTTTTCTTCACTAGCACCAACAACATGCATAAGTGTTTCCAGCTTTCTCCATGTGTGTGTTTTGTGATTTAGCATTTCTTTTAGTAATTCTCTTGCTGGCTTTTCCTTGTTGGTTTCAGACCTTTCCTTGAGCCAATGTAGCAGGAAGTTTCCAGCGAGTGTTGCAATGGAGCCGACTACTGCACCGGCCACACCTATTAGCGCAATGATAATCGGTTCACTCATGTATTTTCCTTTTATGCATAACGACCTAGCTCACCAGACGAAAACCGCGTAGCGGTTTTTGGTCGGGTGGAGCGCCTGGTTATGCGTGAATTTACTATTCATTTTCCACGGGCACCTTCTCTAGCCACGCCTCTATTACCTTTAACACGTCTTCTACATTTGGATAGCAATCTTCTTCATCAGCGAAATGGGAGACCGTTAGTTTGTATTCAATATCGTCAATTTCTTTAATTGCGCTATAAGGCATCATTTCGAGAGCGTTACCATTCAGCTCAATTGATTCTTTTAATGCCTTTATATCAATCGTTCCAGCCTTAAACGCTTTCAACGATTCTTCAATACGGCGCTTAACTGTGAGATTCGACATTATTGTTTACGCAAAACGCTCGCGTAACCGGGCGCACAAAGGTGCAGAGCGAAGCGGCGTAGCTTTGTGCGATCCGTGTTTAAGCGCTTGTTAAGCATTCATTCCTATTTTCCCAACTTATCTAGCATTAATTTACAGGCGAACTCAGTGGCTCTGTACAAAGTGCCACATTTTGTTGGCTCTGATACCTGAAATGCTAAATCAGACACAGCCCACTCGTTTTCATATTTATGAATATAAAGACAAAACCTCCAGGCTTTAATGCCATTTGGCCCATCTGGTAATTCTCCACCAAACACACCTACTGTTTTACCCATTACCCAATCTCGTTGTTTTGCGTATAACCCATTTTCTTTTAGGTACAAAACAGAATCATTTCTATTATTAATTTTTCGAATCATTTTTGATGCTTAACGCTGCGCTCAGCGGGAAAATCGACCGCAGGGAGATTTTATCCGATGCAGCGCCTTGTTATGTGACTTATATTCTAGTTTGTAGATATTATGTATCACAGCCCATTCTCTTTAACGCTACCTCAGGACCAAACCTAACAGATGGTTTTTCC
>JBNKPX010000149.1:0-4339 GCA_050295575.1 Gammaproteobacteria bacterium
ATGTCCACAAATCCAGCCTGTGCAAATACCTCTGGGTGCTAGACCATACAGCACATCAGGTGACCGCGACTGTGGCACGAGGTCATAGAAAAGAGGAACAACGCGGGCGAGATCGAGCGGCACGGCCTTATATGCAACGAGCACTCAAAGGCGATCATTTCTATCTGTCTGAAGCTTATATCAGTCGTAACCGTAAACGACCTTCGTTAACCTCGGTGCAAACCATTGTGGATCAGGATGGTCATACCATCGGTTTTCTGGGGGCGGATTTTGACTTGCGTGAATTGCCGAATACCGCATCGCTGAACCTGGATCGTAGAGGCTGGCAGCAAATGAAAGGAGACCCAGCGATTCGTGGTGGTCTGTTTGCACAGCAGCGCGTGTTGAGTGCGATGGATGAAAAGATGGACGATGTGATGTCATTGGTGGAGGAGTTGATGATCGCGCATGGCGTATTTCATGCAAAGTTCCACTTTTCCAGTAGCCGCGCCACGGTATGGCTGGTGGACAGCCCCTACAATTATCAGGTTTTAAATATCGACGAATTGACTAATCCCAGCCTGTGTCTGGCATTTCCCAAGCGTGAGTATTTTGATCAGGCCGAGGTGCCGGAAGAAAAAATCTCTGACGTATTTGCGCAATTTAAAAAGCTCCGCTTTGCCGATGAAACTATTTACCTACGTTCAGCTTCACTCAATGTGGTGAATAAAATTGTCGGGCTTAACTTTTCCTGTGACGGTTCGCATTACGTACCCTATGATGAATTTTTGATGAAAGACAACATTTTCTGGTTTGGGGTAGGGTAGTCGGTATCTCTAATAAACGTACTTTTTCCGCGATAGCTGCGTCAGTAGCGTGCTCGAATCCTCATGTATTTATATACACTCCGGTTCTCCGCGCGCTACTTCCTTGCTCTCACGAAAAAATCACATTTCTTAGAAATACCTTTTGTAAATAGTGATAGAATTTTTTATCTATTCTTCATTTGGGTAATGCAATACTTGCTCTTAGACCGCCTTGTTTGCGATTTTCCAGCTTCAGTTCACCGCCATGCGCCAGTACGATTGATCTGGCTACAGCAAGACCCAGACCGGTGCCTCCAGTGTCTCGATTACGCGATGTCTCCAGGCGAAAAAAAGGCGTGAACAATTCTTCCAGATTCTGTTCAGGGACTCCTGGTCCATTGTCATCGATTTGAATTTCCACTGAGTCATGTTGCGCTATTAATGTCACGATAGTCGCACCAGCGTATTTGAGCGCATTGTCGATCAGGTTATTCAAGGCGCGTTTTAAGGCGATGGGTCTACAGGTAAAGGTCAGTTTGTCAGGGCCGGAATACTTTACCTCTCCACCAAGGTCAGCGTGATCATCGACTACAGACTGTAGCAATGCTGCCAGATCGGTGGTGCGGGCTTTTTCATCGGCGGCTTCATCACGAGCGAAGCTCAGCGTGGCGCTCAATATCGCTTCCATCTCACTCAGCGTAGCCAGTGTTTTTGTACGCATCTCTTCATTTTCAATATATTCTGCGCGCAGCCTCAGGGTGGTAACCGGGGTGCGCAGGTCATGTGACACCGCCGCCAGCATCAACGATCGGTCAGTAATCTGTTTATGCAGGCGTTGCTGCATGCGATTAAAGGCACGGATGGTCTGTCTGACTTCATGTGGGCCAGTTTCAGCTAGAGGCTCCTGGGCCTGTCCCAGACCAAACTGATCAGCCGCATCTGCCAGCTTTGCCATAGGTCTGGTCATCAGTTTGGCAATGATTAAACCGCTGACAGAAATAAGTACCAGCAATAATGCCAGCAATTGCACTGTCTTACTGGCCCATGGGGGAGGGGGCTCAAGTTTTTTGCTCTGAATATTAAGCCATATGCCATCCTTAAGTCGGATGGAGATATCGAGTAACTTACTGTCAACTTTTGCAGGATCTGCTGCTGTAGTATTCGGCTCACGTCGCATCTGTGCAGCCGGCATGTCATGAAAATGGTTTATACGAATCGATGCCGGGTTGCGTAGATGCAGCCTATGTCTGAGTCTTTCATGGAGTTTGAAAGCACGTGCATTCATCGACGGCTTAGTTACCAGTGGTTGAGTGGTTAAAGAGATTGTGTCACCTTCATCTTTTACCTGCTCGATAATACTCAGACGCTGTTGCTGGCTGGCAGGGTTTAATAAACGTACCAGGGTTGTGACGCGGTCCAGCAAATGCACACGATTGCGTTCATCAAATATTTCAATTCGAGCATCCTGCATAATGATGGCGCTGATCAAAAGCAGTAGCAACGTCATGCCCAACAGCAATGCCAGAATACGGGCTGCGAGTGTATCAGGCCATAGGCGCATGATCGGTCTCTACTTCAACAGCGAACATATAGCCATCACCACGTATGGTTTTGATGATCTGAGGGGTTTTTGGATCATCGCCCAGCTTACGACGCAGACGGCTGACCAGGGTATCAATCGCACGGTCAAATGCATGGGTATCACGACCACGCGCCAGGTCGAGCAACTGGTCACGATTGAGTACGCGACCGGGCCGCACTACAAATGCCATCAGCAGCGCAAATTCAGCCGTACTTAAGGGCACCAGAATTTGATCAGGGTCGATTAATTCGCGTGACCCGGGTAGCAGGGTCCAACCTAAAAAACGCAATCGCTCAGGTGTTTGTTGTGGCAGGCGAGACGATACACTATCGCTGCGTCGTAGCACCGCCTTAATTCGTGCCAGTAATTCACGTGGGTTGAAGGGTTTGGCCAGATAATCATCTGCGCCCATTTCCAGACCTATAATACGGTCGGTTTCTTCACCCATAGCTGTGAGCATGATCACCGGGATATCTGATTTAGCACGCAGGTTACGGCATAGGGTCAGGCCATCTTCTCCAGGCATCATCAAATCCAGCACGATCAAATCAATATTTGCATCGGCCAGAATCTTTTTCATGCTAGCACCGTTTTCTGCCGTGCTGACACGGTAGTTATGATCGGTGAGAAAACGCTGTAAAAGTTCACGGATCTCAAGGTGATCATCAACAATTAATATGTGTGGCTGATTATCCATGAGGGTAATTCTACGTGGATTGCCGCGCGTACTGAAATATTCTTTGTGACATTGTGTGTCAACTGCAGCAAGTGACACTCATTGTTACAAAATGGGCCGGTTTTGACATCGCTAAGACACAGAAAAATATTGTAATGATTGCGTCAACAATGACATCAAATCGAATAGAGGAATTAATGATGAACAGATTAGCAAAAATCACAGTCGTTTCAGTTATCGCCAGCATGGCGGGGGTCGCTTCAGTTAATGCCAATGCAAACTGGGATGGACAACGCGGCTATTGTAATCAATCAGGTATGACCAATGGAATGCCCATGCGTATGAATCAAAAGGGACGAAAAGGGCATAAAGGTCGTTTCATGCAGCAGGATCTTGATCTGTCTATCGATGAAGCCAAAATTCTGATGCAGGCGCGTTTAATCAGGCACGGTAATGATCGTCTTAAGGTGGGAAGTGTTACAGAAAAGGATGCTACGACTTATCTGGTAAAGATCGTTACGCTAGATGATTCGCTGGTCCGTGAAATGGAAATTGATCGTAACACAGGTCGTCCGGTTGGAGCAGGTCGTGGTGCCCGTGCGGGCTTTATGCAGCAATAAAGGTTTTACTCAGCAGCCCGTTGAAGCGGGCTGCTTTTTTATTTTTTAGATTATTTTAATCAGGATTATACAAAATGAAAATCAAACGTGAATGGGCCACTCCATTAACCGCAGGTGCATTCCTGCTGACAGCGGTTACCGGTATACTGATGTTCTTTCATATTGATAGCGGTATCAACAAAACGGCACATGAATGGTTAAGCTGGTTACTGGTGTTAGGTGTTGGATTACATATGGTATCTAATTTTACAGGTTTTAAACGTTATCTGACTGCGCCTAAAGGTCAGATATTTATTGGCGGTTTTGCGCTATTGCTAGCGTTAAGTTTTATCCCTGTCGGTGATGTGGGTGGTGAGCCAGCGTTTATGCAGTCAGTAAAATCACTATCCTCGGCACCCTTGACAACACTGGCATTAGTGGCAGAGGTTACGCCCGAACAAATGGTTGAACGTTTATCAGATGCAGGTTTTACGGTACAGTCCAATGCTCAAAGCGTGAGTGATGTGGTCGGTGCAGATCTGCGTAAACAAATGCATGTGTTAAAAATAGTATTGGCACAGAATTAAATTAACAGAGGACATATGATTCGAATATATGGGATCAAAGATCATTTAAATCCAGTAAAGGGTCAACTTTCAAACGTAATCAACCAATGTATGGTTGAGGCTTTATCCTT
>JBNKPX010000150.1:0-4126 GCA_050295575.1 Gammaproteobacteria bacterium
ATAAAAGTTTTTATCGTATAGATAGGAGGTTACCCGCATTGCGCAAAACGCACCCTGACAGCTCCCCTTTCCTATACGGCTTCGCAGGCCAATAGCCTTGACCGTCATATCCGATTCCCTGCCTGGTGACTGTGCGATGACATCATCTACCACTGACTTAGGCACCATTTCGCATTCGCAGAGTATTAAATCGCTATTGTCATGTTGTTGATACCAGTGTCGAGCAGCATATCCCGGCTCGGTCCAGCGTACTCGTTCATCTTCGGGTAATGCCTCGCTGGCTGTTTTACAGGCTGCAGTATTACTCAGCCTTTGCGCGACCAGATCGGCAGTTTTCTCGGCCATCAGGCGAAATGTAGTGAGCTTTCCACCTGCAACAGTTGCCAGGTTGGAAACGCCCTGCTGTTCGTGATCGAACAGGGTAAAGCCGCGACTGGCCTTGCGCCCGTCGCTCTCAGCAGCGGATGACATCATTAAGGGTCTTACCCCAGAAAAAGCGCGAATAAAGCGGGTGCTGTCTAGCACAGGAATCATCGCTATTCCCTGCTGTAATAT
Organism: Gammaproteobacteria bacterium; assembly: GCA_050295575.1. Taxonomy (GTDB): domain Bacteria; phylum Pseudomonadota; class Gammaproteobacteria; genus JACNJF01. The sequence continues at coordinate 556 of JBNKPX010000150.1, forward strand.
TCGATCCACCTCGTCGACAGTGGGTTTGATATTGTCCAGACTATCCACATTATCTGACGTGGTTCCGAGTAAAGAAACCGTTCCACCTGGCACCAGGATATCACCATCTGCCGCAGGTCTCAGGCGATTGACTACACCATTACTGACGCGTGCATTACTGATAATCAAGGTGCCTTTGGAATACAACAACTGGACATCCCGGCACCCCGCAAGCTCTGCAACCATCTTAGACCAGGCGCCACTGGCATTGACGAATTGACTGGCACGAATCCTCAGTCGTTCTCCTGTTTTGTGATTCAGGCAGATTGCAGCGGTAATCAAATTGTCCGATTTCTCGAACTCAATCAGTTGCATATGTGGCAGGAAATCACTCTCGCTCAATTGCTTTGCATGCTGCACATTGGCCAACGTAATTCTAAAGGGGTCAATGCTGGCATCAGGCACCTGATAAGCAGCAAAGATATTACCGCTTAAGGTCGGCTCCAGCTCTTGCGCCTGTTGTACAGTAAGTTCATCACAGGGAATACCCGCTTTGGCACAATGCCTGGGAAACGCCGCTGCAAACCCTGGATCGTCGCCTTCAACTGCGACAAACATGCCGCCACAGGGATCAATCAGACCAGCTGCAATATTTTTTAAAATCTCACCTTCCTGACGACATTCTGCTGCGGTTTCTGTATCGCTAGAGGCATAGCGCCCTCCACTGTGCAGCAGCCCATGATTACCACCTGAGGCCCCCGCATTCAGATCCTTGCGATCAATCAACAGACAGTTAATACCGCGCAATGCCAGATCACGCATCACCCCTGCGCCACTCACGCCACCACCGATAATCAGTACCTCGGTATCCAGTTCGCGATCAATTTTATTCATCTGGATGATTCTCCATTAACGCTACGTCTATTAAATCAGGCCCCAGATATCTGCGTTCGTTTTCACCCAGAATACCCAGCGATAGACAGATTAATGTCCATAGATGAATCACGTGATAATCCCCGCCGTAGTGGTGACCCAGGTCTTCTATTTGCGAATGACAGTTATGACAGGGTGTTAATACATACGTTGCTGCGGTGGATTTGATCTGGTCAAACTTTCTTTTGCCGTAGGCTCTGCGCTGCTCATTCATACCGGCCTGCAGGAACCCACCACCACCGCCACAACAATAATTAGCACTACGGCAGGGCTGCATATCGATGAAGTTCTCTTCACCCACCAGTTTTTTAGCGACATAACGTAGATCATCCGCAGCAGAATCGCCTATTGATTTGCGGATCAACTGACAGGGGTCCTGCAGGGTGAACTTGATACCTTTGCTATTCCAGTCCGAATTAACCGGCAGTTTGCCTTCGCGTATCCATTGTGCATAAAACGTTACCAGGCTTTCCGGTTCAAAATCTGCCTGCAGATTAAATCGTTCCACGCCTTTCCACAGGGTGTAAAAGGAATGTCCGCATTCGGTATTCACCCATACCTTACAACCCAGCTCGTTTACCGCATCTACCCGTTGTTTGACCATTGATTTCCATTTGTCATCGTCGCCGGTAAACATACAGAAGTTTTCAGCCGCCCAGCCCTTCGATGCATAGGTCCAGTCAGCTCCAACATAGTCAAATATCTTCCATAGCGGCCCCAGCTCTTCGGGCTCTGCAGCAGGTTCGCGTGAGTTTTGATTGACGAAGAAGTAGGCCCCTTTTTTATCCATGGGTGCCTTAAGTTCTTTAAAACGAGGAGATTGCTCGTGTATCTCTTCCACCGTTTCTTCAACAATCTCAATGAAATCTTCGGTTTGTAGCCCCATCGCGCTGGTGCCTTCAAAGCGCATCTGCGCCTCGCAGGAACGCATGATACCTTTAGGTTTTTTATCGTCTGGCCAGGCTGAACGTGCCAGACCGACCAGTACAGAGACATCAATATTCATCGGACAGACATGAGCACAACGCTGGCACTGAGTACAGGTCCAAACCCAGGGCGTCGTCGCCAGTTCTTCATTCATGCCCAGCATTGCCATACGGATAAAGCGACGCGGATCCATACCATCAAAACCTGATGCAGGGCAACCGGATGAACATAATCCACAGGCCAGACAAGCATCGTAGTTAGCCCCCCTGGGTAATAACGCCCTGGCCTTACTCATAAAATCAATCAGCATTAGTGTATCTCGCATAAGTTTTTCTTTTTCTTGTTCGTTTACAGCGAGAAAACGAACATTTTAACCCTCAAAACAGTAGGGAAATGAACTTCCTGCTACAAATATTACATCATTTATAGCATTACAGGGCTATATTTCTCAGTATTTGTTGCTTTTTCAGGATATTTTTTTTCATTCGAATATTTTATTTCTTGCAAGCGAAAATTTTTTGAGTAATATCTCTAACCCACCACACACAACATAAATAGAAACATAGGAGGATTTACGTGAATATAAAACGATTACCCATTGCTGTGGGCGTCGCAATACTGGCTTTTCAATCCGCAGTCTCTGCAGATATGACAAGCGCTAAAAAGTGGATTAATTCTGAATTCCAACCCTCATCTCTGTCCAAATCAGAGCAAATAAAAGAAATGGAATGGTTTATCAACGCCGCTAAACCATACAAGGGCATGGAGATTAATGTCCTTTCCGAAACCATACCAACCCATGAGTACGAATCTAAAACACTCACCAAGGCCTTCGAAGAGATTACCGGCATCAAGGTCAACCACCAATTACTCGGTGAAGGTGAAGTGGTACAGGCCGTACAAACCCAAATGCAAACCAAACGTAATCTGTACGATGCCTATATCAATGACTCTGATTTGATCGGTACTCATTCGCGCCTGCAACTGGCGGTCAACCTGAGCGACTGGATGGCTGGCGAAGGTAAGGATGTCACCAATCCAAATCTGGATATTGATGACTTCATCGGTAAGTCTTTCACCACTGGTCCTGATGGCAAGCTTTACCAGCTTCCTGACCAGCAATTCGCTAACCTGTACTGGTTCCGTAAGGACTGGTTCGACCGTCCTGACCTGAAGAAAAAGTTCAAGGCCAAATATGGTTACGAGCTGGGCGTTCCCGTGAACTGGTCTGCTTATGAAGACATCGCCGCTTTCTTCACTAACGACGTGAAAAATATCGACGGCACACGCGTTTATGGTCATATGGACTATGGAAAGCGTGCTCCTGACCTGGGCTGGCGTATGACAGATGCCTGGTTATCTATGGCTGGTGCAGGCTCCAAGGGTCTACCTAACGGTATTCCAGTCGATGAATGGGGCATTCGTATGGAAGCAGGCAGCTGTAATCCAGTAGGTGCATCCGTATCCCGCGGTGGTGCAGCAAACGGCCCTGCAGCGGTTTATGCGATCGATAAATGGGATCAATGGTTACGCAAATACGCACCTCCAGGCGCTGCCAGCTATGACTTCTACCAGTCACTGCCTGCATTGTCTCAGGGTAATGTTGCACAGCAAATCTTCTGGTATACCGCGTTTACCGCATCTATGGTTGCCCCCAAATCTGAAGGTAACAATACCGTTGATGATGCGGGTAAACCACTGTGGCGTATGGCACCTTCTCCACACGGCCCTT
>JBNKPX010000151.1:0-4120 GCA_050295575.1 Gammaproteobacteria bacterium
CAGTATTGAAGATACTACTGAGAAAATGAATCACTTTCACCCTATTCATGAGGTTTTATCATGGGCGACAAGCTCTACCTGAATGCCCAGACACTGCTGGAAGACTCTTTCAAGCTAGCAGCACAGGTCATTAATAGTGGCTTTAAGCCAACCTTTATTGTGGCACTATGGCGCGGCGGTGTACCCATGGGTATAGCGGTGCAGGAATTTTTGCAGTATCACAAGATCAAAACCGACCATATCGCTATTCGCACTGCCTATTACTCCAACTCAAACCTGGACAATACGGAAAAAGAAGTCGCCGTATACGGTATTAACTACCTTTTAAAAAACCTTAGCAACGAAGACAGGCTATTGTTTGTGGATGATGTGTTCGATACCGGAAAAACCATTCAGGCGGTTATTAAGCATATTAAAAAACAGGCCCGACGCAATACCCCGGGCGATATCAGAATTGCAGTACCTTATTACAAACCCACCCGCAATCAAACTGATCGCGCGCCCGATTATTATCTATATGAAACCGAGCAATGGCTTAAGTATCCTCATTCACTGGAAGGTCTGAGCGACGAAGAGATTGCATTAAATCGGCCTGAACTGGCGGCAATTCTTGCCAAGGCCTGTTAACAGGGGCTGGTAATCACTCCAGCCACAAAAAACCGCCTTAAGAAAAATTTTTCTTCAAATTTTCAAACTGTTCGGAAAATTCTGATACCAGCTTCGGATCAGAAGTCAGCAGGATATTTTCTTCATTAACCTGGGTCGCACTACGCGTCCAGTTAAAGCTTCCATTCAATAAAATCCGCTGGTCAAATATCGCAAACTTATGGTGCATGTGATGCGGCGATTGATCGAGCAGGACATTGATGCCCTTATCCATTAAAAACCGAATATCGCTTCCAGCATCGTTGGCTTTGTCGTTATCACTGATAATGGTGACCACAACACCGCGCTGATGTGCTTTTAAAATCGACTGGGTTATTTCATTATCTGAGATGGTAAACACACAGATATCAATGGAGTTACGGGCCGCTCGTAACAGGCTGTTAATCCTGTTTCTGCAACTGTTGCCCGGACTGAAATAAGCCTCAGATTCGATAACGGCTGGTTTTTGTGGCTGAATAGCCTTGACCACCCGCTGCAGCCAGTTAAGTACCTTTATAGCCTCTGCGCCACCTGACTCAATGGCTGGTCGGCTCAGCTCAAAAGCCTTATTGCGTATAAAACTTAATGCCTCAGCATCAAGCGTTTCTGAAAAGGCCTTGAATACAGCTTTCTCGTCCTTATCAAGCCGGTGATCCTGCAGGCTTTCCTTGAGTGTCTGTTCTAAGGCTAACAAATCCATAAGCGGGTCATCTGATTCAATAGAGAAAACGATAGCGACCAGGTCGTTACCTGATCGCTATAGGCGCCTTATGCTTCAGCTTTCGCCCTGGGCAGGATAATGTTTAGCAGTATCGCAACAATTGCCGACAGACCAATGCCCTGTAAGGTGAATTCACCATAGTTCAGCGCCATACCGCCCAAACCAAATACCAGTACCAGAGAGGTAATGACCATGTTTCTGGTTTCAGATAGATCTTCACCTGAACGTACCAGCGAATTCATACCGATGGCTGCAATCGCACCAAACATCAGCGTCATGATGCCACCCATAACCGGTGTAGGTATGCTTTGTAATATCGCTCCAGTTTTGCCTGAAAAAGACAGAAAAATTGCGAAGCCTGCCGCCCAGGTCATAATTACTGGATTAAAGGCTTTGGTCAGTGCCACTGCTCCAGTAACTTCTGAATACGTAGTATTAGGCGGGCCACCAACTAAAGCAGCCGCAGAAGTAGCCAGGCCATCGCCCAGTAGCGTACGATGCAGCCCCGGCTTTTTAATAAAGTCTTTGCCCGTCACAGCGCTAATGGCAACCATGTCTCCCACATGCTCTATGGCTGGAGCAATAGCGATTGGAACGATATACAGAATAGCTTCCAGATTAAATTCCGGCGCAGTAAAGTTGGGCATAGAAAACCAGGCTGCACTGGCTACGGCATCAAAGTTTACAATTCCAAAAAACAGCGAAGTGATATACCCAACAATAATTCCGATTAGAATCGGAATCAGCTTAAACATACCTTTGCCGAGGAAAGACGCCAGAATAGTAGTCACCAGGGTAATCATTGAAATAGTCAGTGCCGTATCATGAGCAACCAGTTCAAAAGAACCATCTCCAGTTTTCCCAAGCGCCATGAAAATCCCTACCGGGGCAAGGCTCAGGCCGATGACGATAATGACAGGCCCTACCACTATCGGTGGCAGATAGCGGTCAATTATTTCAGCACCCTTAAGCTTGATCAATCCACTCAATAGCGCATACAGCAAACCTGCAGCAATTAAACCCGACATGGTTGAAGCAATACCCCAGGTTTTCACACCGTAAATAATCGGCGCAATAAAAGCGAAGGAAGAAGCCAGGAATATAGGAACCTGGCGCCTGGTGACCAGCTGGAAGATCAGGGTACCTATGCCTGCGGTAAACAATGCGACATTGGGATCAAGGCCGGTTAATATCGGCACCAGCACCAGTGCACCAAAAGCTACAAATAGCATTTGAGCACCCAGGATGGCATTTTGAAGAGGATTTTGTGTACTGCTTTCTGAATTCATCAATTTATTCTCTAAGGTTTACAGAAATCTATTTGGTGCCAAACAATTTGTCTCCGGCATCGCCTAGACCGGGGATGATATATCCATTCTCATTCAAATGATCATCAACGGCTGCGATATGGATATCTACATCCGGATGTTGTTTTTGAACGGCTTCGATACCTTCTGGGGCTGCGACCAGAAAAAGGCCTCGGATATTCGTGCAACCGGTTTTTTTCACCATATCTACCGCAGCATTAAAGGAACCACCAGTAGCAAGCATAGGATCAACTATCAGTGCCATACGATCTTCCATTTTGGCCACGAGCTTCTCAAAGTAAGGGACTGGTTCCAGGGTTTCTTCATTTCTATACAGGCCAACCACGCTGATGCGGGCATTTGGAATCAGCTCAACCACGCCATCAAGCATACCCAGACCAGCTCTCAGGATAGGCACGATGGTTATTTTTTTGCCTTTAATCTGCTGGATAGTGACGTCTCCATCCCACCCCTTAATGGTTGTGGTTTCCAGCGGTAAATCGTTGGTGGCTTCATAGGTAAGCAACATGGAAATTTCACTGGCAAGCTGACGAAAGCTTTTGGTACTGATGCCATCTTTTCTGAGCAGACCCAACTTATGTTGAATCAGGGGGTGACTGGCGACATGAATAGCCATTAATAATCCTCGTGTTGAAGAGTTTTAAAATTTAAAAGGAAGCGCTGAATCATTCATCCATGAATGATCAGAGATTCCAGAGAATTTTAGCCGTAAAGACAGGATCACAACCCGAGGCAGATCAATAATCTTTTACACGGCATAATTAAGTAGCCCTTTATAATATACCTCGCCACAGCTAACGCAACTGACTATCCTTACTAGCGCGCCGGTTATAGCCCTGATTGCTGTTTTGCTGTTCATCAAGTTTTGACTGGCAGCCCACACATAGACGGACACCGGGAATAGCCTGACGACGCGCTTGAGGAATTTCCTCAGCGCATTCTTCGCAGTGAGATAGCCCTTCACCTTTAGGTAAGCGGCTACGCGCCTGTTTTACCGCATCATCTACGCTGGCATCAATTTGATCCTGCACAGCTCCGTCTGGAGCCCAACCACTAGCCATAATTTCATCACCTATGATCTACACATCGAAGACTGAATTAAAATGGCCATCAATGCAAGAGGGATCAGTAGCTCGGGCAGTATTTTGCCCCCCTGAATATCATCTAAATGGTTGCCCGCTTGATAACAAAGCCCATATACTGCTATCAAAAACAAACCAAAGGAATAAATAATGTCTGATGCTGATATCGGCTTAATCGGTCTGGCTGTGATGGGTCAGAACCTGGTCATGAATATGAATGATCATGGTTTCAAGGTCTCGGTCTACAACCGAACAACACACAAGGTAGATGAATTTCTTGCGGGTGCCGCTAGTGGTAGCAATGTCACAGGGTTTCATTCATTAGAGACATTTATTGCCTCACT
>JBNKPX010000152.1:0-3991 GCA_050295575.1 Gammaproteobacteria bacterium
TCTCAGCCAAGGTAGATGGCGATGCCTGCTGCCAATGGGTAGGCGAAGAAGGCTCAGGGCATTATGTCAAGATGGTGCATAACGGCATTGAATACGGTGACATGCAACTCATCTGTGAAGCCTATCATTTAATGGGTGAAGGTCTCGGTATCGATGTTGATGCCATGCATGATGTCTTTTCAGACTGGAACCAGGGTGTACTGGACTCTTACCTGATCGAAATCACCGCCAACATATTACCTGTAAAGGATGAAGATGGCTTACCGTTACTGGATAAAATCATGGATAGCGCCGGGCAGAAAGGCACCGGTAAATGGACAGGTATCAATGCACTGGATCTGGGCACCCCGCTTACCCTGATTGGAGAAGCCGTATTTGCACGCTGCCTGTCCGCTATCAAAGATGAGCGAGTGAAAGCAGAGACAGTGCTCGGCAGTCCGACAGTTGAATGGACAGGTGATCAGAAACAGGTGGTCAGCGATCTGCATGATGCCTTATATGCCTCTAAAATTATTTCCTACGCTCAGGGGTTTATGCTGATGCGAGAGGCTGCCAGGGAATACGGCTGGACTCTGGATTATGGTGCCATAGCCCTGATGTGGCGTGGCGGCTGTATTATTCGTAGCGCTTTTCTAAACAACATCAAACAGGCTTATGAAAATAACCCTCAATTAGAAAATCTGCTACTGGATTCTTTTTTTAGCGCAGCCATCAAACAGGCAGAACCCGGCTGGCGTAAAACGGTACAACTTGCGATACAGTTAGGCATACCTGTTCCCACTTTCAGTTCAGCGCTTTCATTTTATGATGGTTACCGTCGAGGCCGATTACCTGCTAACCTGCTGCAGGCACAACGCGATTATTTTGGTGCCCACACCTACGAACGCGTCGATAAACCGCGTGGTGAATACTTTCATACTAACTGGACAGGAAGCGGCGGGGATGTCTCATCTTCGCGTTACGATGTTTAACATGACTGCTTTAATTGCGAGAACCCTATGATTGATCACTGCACCTATGCCATATTCGGCGCCACAGGCAACCTGTCTCGACTCAAGCTTATGCCCGCTCTGTATCATCTTGAATGCGCAGCAAAACTGTCTGATCAAACACGCATCATTTTTATTGGACGACGAGACTGGAGCAGAGATTATTGCATACAGCAGATTCATCAATGGGTTGAAGTCAAGGCCAGAGGTGGAATTGACGAAGCCCTGTTTAAAAAGTTTGCAGACCGTATCGATTACTTCAAGGGTGATTTGACAGACATCGATATGTACCAGAGGCTGGAAAAAGATCTGTGTGCCGATTGTGGTTATCCGGGCAATGTCATTTACTATATGTCAATTCGCCCAGCTGAATTCGGCCTGGTGGTAGAAAACCTCAGTAAGGCAAATTTGATGGATGAAACCCATGGATGGAAACGTGTAGTTGTTGAAAAACCTTTTGGCTATAACCTGGAAAGTGCCAAGGCCCTGCATCATCGATTATCCCGATACCTGACTGAAGAGCAGATTTACCGCATTGACCACTATCTGGGCAAGGGAACTGTACAAAACGTACTGGTTTTTCGCTTCGCCAATGTGATGATGGAGCCATTATGGAATAGAAACTATATCGACCATATTCAAATTACTCACTCCGAAAGCTTTGGCGTGGGAAGTCGAGGTAATTTTTACGATGGCACGGGCGCCATGCGCGATATGATCCAGTCGCATCTTTTACAGCTTTTAACCCTGGTAACCATGGAACCTCCTGTCGATATGGAGGCAGAGTCATTACGTGATGAAAAAGTAAAGGTACTCAAATCTATACGCCCGATCCCACAGAATGCAGTTGATGCGCATAGCTTTCGCGCCCAGTACACCAAAGGACATATCAATGGTCATCAGGTTAAAGGCTATAGAGATGAAGACAATATCCCTGCAGAAAGTGTCACAGAAACCTATGCTGCGCTAAAAATCTATATCGATAACTGGCGCTGGCGCGGCGTACCTATTTACCTGCGCACAGGCAAGGCAATGGCAAAAGATCAGTCATCTGTATCCATTTGCTTTCGTAAACCACCCAAACAGTTTTTCCGGAACACCAATGTTGAACAAATGCACCGCAACTGGGTTATTTTGGGCATACAGCCCGAAGATAGCCTGCGCATGCAAATGACCGTAAAAGAACCCGGTCTTGAAATGAAAACCCGCCAAACCTCACTGGATGCCAGCTTTCACCATTTAGGCGAACAGAAAACCGATGCCTACGAAGACTTACTGCTCGATGTCATCGAAGGCGATCGTTCACTGTTTCTGCGTTACGATGAAGTGGAATACCTATGGGCCGTGGTGGACCCCATTTTGCGCACCTGGTCAACAGAACGCGACTATGTACACACCTATCCGGCTGGTAGCTGGGGACCGAATGAAAGCCGCAGAATCTTCGATAAGGCTGAGCAGCAATGGCGGCATAGTCTGGAGATAGAGAATTGTTACGAGTGAGTTTAAACTACTCACAAAACAAACCGCCAGCTGATTAGCTGGCGGTTTGAAGTACAGGGGATAGAGATTTAAACCGTATCTTAAGCAGGCAGGTCACTCTGCCCCATCAGATACTCATCCACCGCACGTGCGCACTGGCGTCCTTCGCGGATGGCCCACACCACCAGCGACTGGCCTCTACGCATATCACCGGCAGTAAATACCTGAGGTACAGATGTCTGGTAACAGCCTTCACCTTCAGTCGTTGCAGCAACATTACCACGCGCATCCAGATCAACACCCAGTTGCTCCAGCATGCCAGCATGTACCGGATGCACAAAGCCCATGGCCAGAGTCACCAGATCGGCCTGAAGTTCGAATTCAGATCCCGCGACCTCAGACATATTCCAGCGTCCCTGATCGTCCTGGCTCCATTCAACCTTGATGCATTGCACCGCTTTCAGGTTGCCCTCACCATCATCAATAAATGCCTTGGTAGCCACAGACCACATGCGTTCACAGCCTTCTTCCTGTGAGCTGGAGGTGCGCATCTTATTGGGCCATTCGGGCCAGGTAATGCCTTTATCTTCTTTCTCAGGGGGTTGCGGCATGATCTCGATCTGAGTAACCGATAACGCGCCATGACGATTGGAGGTACCAATACAGTCAGAGCCGGTATCACCGCCACCAATCACCACCACATGTTTTCCGGTAGCACTGATTAAATGATCTAAAGCATCGGGCCTATCCTGTATCACCTTGCTGTTAGCGCGTAGAAAATCCATCGCAAAATGTACGCCTTTCAACTCTCGACCTGGCACCGGCAGGTCGCGTGGTGACTCAGATCCCCCCGTCAGTATCACGGCATCAAAATCATCCAGCAGGGTTTGCGCGGGAACATCCACACCAATATGTGTATTACAACGGAATTTCACCCCTTCGGTACGCATCTGCCCCATACGGCGATCAATGATTTTTTTATTGAGTTTAAAATCAGGTATACCATAGCGTAAAAGACCTCCAATCTGATCCTCCTTTTCAAACAATATCACCAGATGACCTGCACGCGCCAGCTGCTGTGAAGCGGCCATACCTGCTGGCCCGGACCCCACCACAGCAATCTTTTTGTCGGTTCTGTGTTCAGGCACTTCCGGGGTAATCCAGCCCTCTTGCCAGGCATGATCAACGATAGCGCATTCAATCGTCCTGATTGTTACCGGAGCATCCTGAATATTCAACGTACAGGAAGCCTCACAGGGTGCGGGGCAGATGCGGCCAGTAAACTCAGGAAAGTTATTGGTTGAGTGCAGTACAGAGATCGCTTCCTGCCACTGCCCCTTATACACCAGGTCATTCCAGTCAGGGATGATATTATTCACCGGACAACCGCAATGACAGAAAGGTATTCCGCAATCCATACAACGTGCAGCCTGTTGATTCATTTCACTGGGAGACAGTTCAATAACAAACTCATTGTAATGATTAAGACGGTCGCCTACCGGTCCGTATGTGCGGTCCTGACG
>JBNKPX010000153.1:0-3912 GCA_050295575.1 Gammaproteobacteria bacterium
TGATGTTATTGCAAAAGGGCCTTATCTTTTTCTGGGTCTGGTGCTTTGGGTGGCCACATTAAAATCCGGAGTACATGCTACGCTGGCAGGCGTTCTGCTAGCGATGTTTATCCCAATGACCAGCAACAAGGCTCCCGAAGTATCGCTACTGAAAACGATGGAGCATGAATTACATGCAGTGGTGGCATTCTGGGTGCTGCCGATATTTGCTTTTGCCAACGCTGGGATAGACTTTGCCGGGATCAGTAGTGATCAAATCATCCACGGTGTACCCATCGGCATCGCGCTGGGCCTGTTCATCGGTAAACAGATTGGTGTGTTCGCTTTTTGCTGGTTGTTTATCAAGATGGGCGTAACCCGATTACCCGCAGGTATGAGCTGGTTAAGCCTGTATGGTGCTGCAGCACTTTGTGGCATTGGTTTTACCATGAGCCTGTTCATAGGATCGCTGGCATTTGAACAAAGTGGTGTGGATGTATTTTTTGATGAACGGGTAGGGATATTACTCGGTTCCGTTTTATCCGGTGTATTGGGCTATCTGGTGTTGCGTAAAAGCCTGAGCAACTGAACTTTGTTGCATTGACGGCTGCTGATAAGCCCAGTCACGTAATCCTGAAGATCTTAGGGCCTGGTAACTGGTGTTAACAGGCCCTAAGTATCAAAACAGCTCACTCGAGTAAAACAGGATAATAATCGGACAAACTTTACCTCTCTGTGGCCTCAGTGATCTCAGTGGTGAGTATTTTTTTAAGAGCGCTAGATTAGCTGAGTTTCAGCTGTGATCCGGAACGATAATCAGACTGCATCATGCAAAGCCGGTGGGTGACTGGATATCCTGAGAAATGAGGCTAATTGATATGACGCGGCTATAAACAGGCAGGCAGTTAAGTTACCATCAAAGTTTTAATGCTATCAGTGACAGAGTATCCACTATGAATCCAATCACACCCCAGGAGTTACATCTACGCACCCGCAACCTGGAAAATGCAGATTACCCGCAGGTCGAGAAGATTATGGAGCAGGTGTACGCCGATATTGGGGGCTCCTGGTCGTATAGTTCCTTATCGGCACTGATCAAGGATTTTCCTGAAGGACAAATCGTGATTGAAGACAATGGTCGAGTGGTTGCAGTGGCGCTGACTGTAAAATGTAGCTATGACCGCTTTAGTCGTTCGCATACCTATGATGATCTGGTAGGCAGGCGTGATCGCATCAAGCATGATGCGGATGGAGATGCCTTATATGGTATGGATCTATTCGTTGATCCTGAATACCGGGATTTGCGTCTGGGGCGTCGACTCTATGACTCACGTAAAGAACTCTGCCGAAATTTAAATCTACGTGCGATCCTGGCAGGTGGGCGTATTATTCGCTATCACCAGCATGCAGAGATGACACCCTCAGAATACCTGGAGGCAGTAAGACGTAAGGAAGTCCATGACCCTATCCTGAGCTTTCAGCTGGCCAATGATTTCGAAGTCAAACGACTGATGAAGGCCTATATGCCCGAGGATACCAAGTCACTGGGCTACGCCACATTACTGGAATGGAACAATATCCTGTATGAACCGGAAGCTGAGGGTGTCGATGAAATACGCAAGAATATTGTGCGTATCGGCATCGTGCAATGGCAAATGAGGTTGTGTGATAGTTTCGAGCAATGGATCAATCAGGTCGAATATTTCGTTGACTCCATGTCTGCATACCAGACTGATTTTGTATTGTTCCCCGAATTTTTTAATGTACCGTTAATGGGCATGGGCAATCAGGATAATCAGTATGAGGCGATACGTTTCCTGGCAACTTTTGCTAACAGGGTGATCGAATCAATCTCCGGGTTTGCAGTCAGTTATAACGTCAATATTATTGCGGGCAGTATTCCAGAGATTATCGACGATCAACTCTATAACCGTGCGTATATTTGTCGACGAGATGGTACGACAGATGTTCAGTCAAAAATACATATCACACCGCACGAACGTCGTGACTGGGTGATCGAAGGTGGTAACCGCCTAAAGGTTTTTGATACCGATGCCGGGCGTATTGGTATATTGATCTGTTACGACGTTGAGTTTCCTGAAATATCACGGCTGCTGGCACAACAGGATATGGATATTCTATTCGTCCCTTTCTGGACCGATACCAAGAATGGTTTCCTGCGTGTACAGCGCTGTGCACAGGCACGAGCGATAGAAAATGAATGCTATGTCGTAATAGGGGGCAGTGTGGGTAACCTGCCGCAGGTGGAGAATGTAGATATCCAATATGCCCAATCAGCCGTCTATTCACCGTCCGACTTTGCATTTCCGCACGATGCTATCATTGCTGAAAGTACGCCCAATACCGAGATGGCACTAATCGCTGATCTTGATCTGGACAAGCTGGCGCAGCTAAGACATCAGGGATCAGTAACTAATGCCAAGGATAGAAGAAATGATTTATATGAGATACGCTGGCTGGTTGAAGAAGAGGGGTAAGCCATTATTGTAAGATTCACCCTGGATGTAGCAGAAGATATTTATCAAATTGTAGCAAGTATATGGTCAGGATAATAAATTGAATTCGATAGATAAGGTTTTGAGCTTTATAGTAGAGATTGAAAAGTTAAAGAATGTACATCGTAAGACACGACCTGTAGGACTGGATCGCTACGAAAACTCGGCAGAACATAGCTGGCATGTCTGCCTGTCGGCCTTGATGTTAAAGGATTATGCAAACGATGAGATCAACATTGATCGCGTCATAAAAATGTTACTGATACACGATCTGGGCGAAATTGATGCCGGCGATACTATTATTTATGAAAGTGAAACACAGGAGGTAAAGGATAAGGAAGCGGCAGGCCTTAAGCGTATTCTGGATTTACTTCCAGAGGGTGAGGCTGATCAATATATGCAACTCTGGTATGAGTTTGAACAGGGAGAAACAGCCGATGCAAGGTATGCCAAAGCCATAGACCGTGTTCCTCCCTTACTGCATAACCTGCATGGCAATGGCCATAGCTGGAAAGAAAATAATGTCCCGAAAGAGAGGGTGTTCGAGTTGAATAGTCGTATAGCAAAGGGTAGTGGAAAGTTATGGGATGCCCTTCAAACAAAGCTCGGTCAGGCAGTTGTTGATGGTATTTTGAAATAGCATCAAAGAAAAAAATAGATTGGACTAGTTTTCAATCTCCGGCTGGAGAATGAGATGTCCTGTTTCAGAATTTGAAAGATATTTATCAACTGATTTGCGAGGGCGGTAGATAGTTTTTAACAACTATTCAGCAATATCTCCTTTTTTCGGCTTAACTTTTTTCTTCTGATTTCCGAAATAGTCAGATTTGAATCTGCTTTCAATTTTATTTCTAGAGTCATTTCACTGCTGTCCCGTTAAGCAGAAATAAGTAGGCCTGAAAACACAGCTATTTTGTTACAATGAATTCACCACAAACCATTGAAAAAATAGGTGTAATCAGGCCATGGCCCATTGTAATACGATACTGTCTCAGATACTAAAATTTGTTCCTAGACATGAATTTGAAACCCTTGCAAAGCAGCACCATTCAGGTCGAGCATTTCGTACTGCTTCGAGATGGTCGCAGTTTGTGAGTTTAACGATGGCTCAGCTGAGTGGTCGCAGTAGTTTACGAGATATCGTCGATAATTTATCTGCTCAGACGCATCGACTTTATCATTTGGGCTGTGCCAGGCTCACCCGTTCTAACCTATCCCGCATGAATGAGAGTAAGCCTTTTGAGCTGTACGAAGCCCTGTTCATGAAGTTATTACAGCGTTGTCAAAAGCTGGCACCCAAACATGATTTCAAATTCAACCACCCACTTTACTCACTGGATGCCTCAGTGATAGACCTGTGTTTATCGGTATTTCCCTGGGCAGATTTTCGTAAAACCAAAGGTGCGATAAAACTGCA
>JBNKPX010000154.1:0-3830 GCA_050295575.1 Gammaproteobacteria bacterium
ACAGGCATAGGCATGGGCATACCAGGGTTACCCAGAGAGCTAACCTGTAGATTCAGGTTTTTCTTGAGTAACTGAAGTCCATAGAAGGTAAAAAAGATTTCGGTTTCATAGCCTAATGCAGACGCAGTAGACGCCAGGATGAAAGGAGGGTAGGCCCAGTCCAGGGTACCCTTGGTAGCTATAATAGCCAGTTTTTTCTCAGTCATGATTAAACCTCATTCGGTGTAGATTTAACGTTGGATGACTTAGGATTTCTTCATCATAAAAGTAAATTTACCACCTTCTTCACCAGAAGAAAGTAATTCATTGCCTGTTTGCTTGGCGAATGCCTCAAAGTCTTTTACAGAACCAGGGTCTGTAGCAATGATGTGTAATACCTGACCTGATTCCATGTCGGCAAGAGTTTTCTTGGCACGTAGAATGGGTAGTGGGCAATTCAGTCCTGATGCATCTAATTCACGGTCGAAATCTGCCATTTTATATCTCCTCAAAACAAGTTTATAAATAATTATGACAGGAAGCTTTTTCCTGTCTGGTGTTAATTTGACGGGCTGTTATAAGCTAATAAATAAAAAAACGCAAGAATACTTAACCCTGTTATTGATCCATCATGCGATGTTACCGACGGGTGTTTGATCAATGTTTAAACCTTCCTGGGCCCAACTCATGATGCCACCGCGCAAGTTGGTTACATTGTTGATTCCCTGTTGATTTAAGAACATGCATGCCTGTGCAGAGCGACTCCCTGTGCGGCAGTAAATAATAAATTCTTTATTGGAAGTTGAAAAATAATCCAGTTTAAGCGGGATCAGGTGCATGGGCAGAACTTTTGCCTGAGGGATAACGCCACGTGCAACTTCTGCAGGTGTTCTGATGTCGATAATCTCTATGTTGTTTTCACTTTGTTCAAACTTGCTGAATAAGTCTGTAACATTGATTTCTTTAACTGGGAACATATGTAGGCTGGCTTTAAAAAACAATCGTATTAGAATAGTCTAATATAATAGATTTTTCAAGTTGCTAGTTCCAGTTATCCTGCTTTTTGGGTGGTTTCCAAAATAGATTATCTCCGATGGGACGTATGCGAATTTTTATATTTTTTTTATCTTTAGTAATTTCGAGTGTAACTGCTGCGGATCAGGAACTCCCCTTGCTGGGTGAAAATGCCAGCCTTAACCTTAAAAATGAGTATGACTTAGGGCTGGGACTTTATGAGCGCCTGAAACAGGGGGGGCATCTGATAGAGGATCCATTATTATCAAGATATTTGTCGGATATTGGTGAATCCTTACTGGCACAATTAGATCTACGCGTTCGTGATTATCATTTCTTTCTGGTTAAGAGTAATACGGTTAATGCTTTTGCCGCACCCGGTGGTTTCATAGGTGTTAATGCCGGGCTTATCGCCATGACACATAATGAAGATGAGTTGGCATCAGTTATTGCGCATGAGATAGCTCATGTGGAATTAAGGCATACCATGCAAATGATAGAAAAGTCGAAAACCTGGAATACGTTGAGTGCGCTTTCTATTCTGGCTGCAATCTTACTCAGTAGTCAGGATCCTGAAGCAGCTTCAGCCATGGTCTATGGTGGAGTCGCAGGCAGTGGTCAGGCGGTAGTCAACTTCACCCGTGGTAATGAATATGAAGCGGACAGGGTTGGCATCGAGTTAATCAATAAATCACAATATAATCCCGAAGCCATGGCGGATTTTATGCAGTTGTTACAGCAACAGGAGCAGTCAGGTGCAGTGGCAAATATTGAATACATCAGGACTCATCCGATCAGCAGTAATCGGGTAGCGGAAATCCGAGCAAGAATTAACAGCTCTGAAACAGATAATGTCAAAAAAACAAAGTATTTTTCACGTTATTCCGAATTTAAAGATTATTTATCATATGTGCATCCAGGCCCCAGAAATGCACAGCAGCAATCAGATTTTTATCAAGCCTTATCCTTAATGAAAAAAGGGCTCATTCAGGAGGCTAGTCAGCGCCTGAGTCAGTTGAGAGCTAAAGATCCAGATAGTATCTGGGTGAGCTATGCACAGGCTGAAAGCCTGGTTTTTCAGGCTAAATACGAACAGGCTTTGAAAATATATCAGTCATTAATGCTGCTATATCCCGATGATTTGGCCATTACTATTAAGCTGGTAAATACCCTGATTCAGTTGCAGCAATATAATGAGGCTCTTGATTATGCACAACGTGTTTTAATACAAAATGAGCAAAAGCCGGAAAGCTATCAAATGCTGGCGCAGCTGTACAAGCTTCTAGATCAGCCTAGCTTGCAGCAACTGGCTGAAGCTGACTACCATTGGTATAGTGGAAACCATAAACAGGCGACAAGACTTTATAAGGAATTGATAAATAAGGGTTTGCTAGATGTAATCAATGAACAGAAAGTAAATGATAAGCTTGCGGAAAATATTTCAATAAAAAGACGGAATAACTAAATAGCTTTCATCGTCAGCAATCAATATAAGAATAGACCTGTAATTTTTAAAGGGTTGATATTATGCTTTTTATCGGTATTCTTATTTTGAATTGGCCAAACTGGCCAATATAATTATATTTTGTTAACCAATAACCTATTCTGGTTATTCTCTTGAGGAGGTAATTGCGGATGAAAATTCGCCTGATATCGACTGCAGCATGTGTTGCAGCGCTTCTTGGGGCCTTTGCAGCTCCAGCTGTACAAGCAGCATCCCAGGCAGAAATGATTGCTAAAGGAAAGCAGATTGCTTTTCACCGCCAGTTAGGCAACTGCCTGACCTGTCATGTGATGGCAGATGGTGAGGCAGCAGGTAACATTGGGCCAGCACTTGTGCAAATGAAAGCAAGATTTCCTGATAAACAAGCTTTAAGAGCACAGATTTGGGATTCCACTGTTAAAAACCCTCAGACCATGATGCCCCCGTTCGGCAGACACAATATCTTAACTGAAGAGCAGATCGACGCAGTTGTTGAATTTGTATATTCGTTATAAGGAGCAAATTTATATGAATCGTAGAACATTATTAAAAAGATCTCTGGCGGTGAGTGCAATTGGTGTAGCTGCATCAGCAGGACTGTTAGCTCCCGGTCAGGTACTCGCAGCCTACCCAAAAGCTGCTTTCCAGGCCAAAGACAGCTCCTCAGCATTAAACGACATGCTGGGTTCCAGCAACTCTAGCGAATCGGGTGATATTAAAATTAAGGCCCCTGATATTGCAGAAAATGGTTCGGTTGTACCTGTCACCGTATCTAGCGGAATATCTGGCGTAGAATCTATTACATTACTGGCTGAGGCCAACGCCAATCCACTACTGGGTTCTTTTGATCTTAGTAATGCTGAGCCTTATATTTCAACCCGTATCAAAATGGGTAAAACCGGTAACGTAGTTGCTGTTGTTAAAGCTGGCGGCAAACTGTATTCGAGTAAAAAAGAAGTTAAGGTAACCATCGGCGGTTGCGGCGGTTAACGAGGAGATATCACAATGGCAAAATCAATCAAATTAAGAGCAAAAGCGAAAAAAGGCATCGTCACTGTCAAGGCACTGATGAGTCATCCAATGGAAACTGGCCTGCGTAAAAACAAAAAAACGGGTAAATTAATTCCTGCTCATCATATTCAGGAAGTGATGGCAAAAGCTGGTGATACTACGGTAATGAGTGCGGTATGGGGTGGAGCGATTTCCAAAAATCCTTACCTGTCTTTCAAGTATAAAGGCAGCAAAGGTGATTCCCTGACCCTGTCCTGGGTTGATAATAAGGGTGGATCGGATTCGATCACAGCTAACGTTAAGTAATATTGCTTTGGCTGAATTATCTAAACCATATTAATAA
>JBNKPX010000155.1:0-3804 GCA_050295575.1 Gammaproteobacteria bacterium
TCTGTGGGTCAGGTATTATTGAAGTGGTCGCTGAAATGTTCCTGGCGGGTATCATTAATCAGGATGGAGTGATTGGCCCCGTTGCAGGCAGGCAGAGTGATAGAATTATACAGGATGGTCGTACCTACTCTTACCGGCTTTACTCAGCTGAAAAGTCAATTCTAATCACGCAGAATGATGTGCGCGCTATTCAATTAGCCAAGGCAGCCCTGCATGCAGGTATACGTCTACTAATCAATCGCCTTGGCATAGCAAAAGTCGATCGCATTGGCCTGGCCGGAGCCTTTGGCAGTCATATAGATGTGAAATACGCCATGATACTGGGCCTGATTCCCGATTGTGACCTGGATAAGGTGGGCTCAGTAGGTAATGCAGCAGGAACAGGTGCACGCATTGCATTACTTAATTTTCCATCACGTCTTGAAATAAGTGAAATCTTGCCCAGAGTGGAGAAGGTTGAAACGGCGATAGAAGAAAAGTTTCAGGAGTATTTTATCGAAGCGATGGCGATACCGCATAAGACAGAGATATTTGAAGAATTGTCTAAGAGGGTTGCTTTGCCAAAGTTCGAAGTCAATACATCAGATGAAGACACTACCAGGCGTAAGCGTCGTCGGCGTAGTACTTCTAGATAATTATAATCTACTTGATTACCCCAAAGTCTCAGCTATTTAAATACTGAAAACCTTCTTACCGCAGAGAGCACTGAGCCTAAGATGTTTGTCTTTAGGGAGGCTCTGAATAATTCGTCCATGAATTCTCTGAGGGAGAAAAACGAAAAATGTTATTTCGCTAGATTGAAGAAGATTTCTCAAGTATCAAGACAGACTCTTCCATTAAAACCGGGCTAAATTATCCTCTCTGCGCTCTACGTGGTGGGTTTTTTATGTCGCTTAAATTAGCTGGGGCCTGTGGATATAAATTGCTTTCAACTGAAGCTAAGGCGGTCATCACAGGGGGGGGGGCTTTTCAAAGGTTGTTTTATGCAAGCTTCAGGTATATTGGTAATCTATAAGGTGAACTATTCGTCCTGTTTTTCTGGCTCTGTAGTGCCTCCGAGGTTTTCCATACAGATACTGATGAATTGACTCCTTTCTGCGCTATCTTCGATGCCTGATAAACTGGCTGATTCGCTACAGTACCCCTGTAAGTCAGACTCAGGGTTAGAGATGTCAACCGCATAAGAAGAAGAGAGTATTGCGCTTAACAGCAATGCTGACAGATATTGTGCTAATTTAATCCCAGTCATAAAGATCATCTCGAATACGGCGTTCCAGTTCTTTTTTCTCCCTGAGTTGGTCAAGTTTTCGACGCGTATCATCACGTTCTTTTAAAGAATGTCGTCTATGATGAGTTTTTTCAGAATAATCAAACATTTCAACAATTTCTTCTGGATCAAAGCTATCGATTCGATTATTAATTCTAGGCATTGCCGATCTCGTATTTAACGGGTGAATATAAATTGATGTTGCTCATATCGAGTAATATTTACCAACCAATCCACCCTGTAAAGAAAATAATAATGATCGTGTCGATCAAAAATATTGATCGATATCTGTTATCGTTTTCTCTTTTACTTTTGGGGTTATGGCCCTGAGTAATTGTTCGAGTTGATGGGCTTTGCGATAAATGAAATATATCTGACGTTGAAAAACTGGAGCAGAATCTACAATATGTATTTTCCCCTGTTCAAGTAAGCCAGAAATCTGAGGTCGAGCGAGGTAGCACATGCCTCCGGTTAGTAGCAAATGGTCGATTGCCATGGCAGAAAAATTAAAACTTAAGGTAGGTGTTAGAATCTCTCCGAGATGTTGCTGGTGAAGATCTGAAAAACTGATACCCCAGTCCACGTAACAATAGGGTATGGATGGGGCGTGTTTCAGATCAACAGGCTGACTGCTCACAAGTACCAACTCCAGGGTGTCCACTTCCTCTGCCAATATTGCATTATGATACGGAGGGTCAAATACGAATGCAGCATCGAGACTTTCTGAAATCAGAGCTTCGCTCAATAGTGGTCCTGTTGCAGCCTGAATCTGTAATAACAGGTCAGGGTGTTGTTCACGACATTGAATTATCCAGGGGTGAACAAGTACAGTCCATAAGTCAAAAACCGTTCCTACCCTTATAAGTTGTTGGTTGTCTTCACTGACCAGATTAATTTCGTTTTTGGTTTGTTCCCACTGTTTGATAATCTGCTCTGCACTCAGTGCCAGACGTCTGCCGGCGGCGGTTAATTCAATGTGATTACGTTTACGTTCAAACAATACGCTACCTAGTGTTTCTTCCAGCAGCTTTATTCGGGCACTAACTGCTGACTGGGTCAGACATACTCGGTCAGCAGCTTTGCCAAAATGTTTTAGCCTGGCAACTGTCAGGAATGTCTTAAGCAGGTCAATATTCATTTTAAGGTTTAATTAAAATCTATAATCAAAACGATTATGACATTTTGTTGGATATTTAGTAGTCGAAACTCTTAAATACGTCTGCGACAAATATTTTGTTAGCAGATAAATTTATGTGGAGATATTAAATGAAATTATATACTGCGATGGCCTCGGTCATTTTCTTTTTAACCATGGTTTTGCCAGTGAGTAGTGCTGTCGCACAACAGGAAGCTGAAGAAGCCTGTATCAATAAGGCGGAAGAAATGCAGCTGTCAGATGAAGCGTTTGAAGACTTTATCCTGAAATGTATTGAGGAGTCTACGGATAAAAATAACTAATCCCCTTGTCCTGCGGTATTTTTCGGTCAGGATTGCCATCCTAAGCAACCTCGGGTTTGTTGGGATGGCTTTCTTATCGTTCTTATATAATAGCGCTTATGATTGAAAATTCCGCGGCGCAGATGTTTCTTGCAGCAATAATCAACTCCTTCCTTGTGTTCAACTTTTACAAATGAAATTGAGTCATACCTGAATAATGAACTACTGAATCCACAGCTGTGGGCTGATCCAGACAAGGCAATGGTAAAACGATATTTTGATGATTCTGATATTTTTGTAGCACATGTTGGCCACATAAGGTTGGGGTAGCGGTCTAATCAGCGCTACAAATCGCTCCGTGATTTTGTCTAGTGTTATGGACAATAAATCGAATAGAGAGCTTTAAAAAAGTGTCCCAAAAAATTCAAAAAAAAATCCAGGATGACTAATGCCTGCCCGTATTTTTCGATGGTTGTTTCACTGAGATGGATCACCCAGCGAACCTCGTAGTCATCGCGTTCTCATGAACGCGACACTGTCTCACTGAAGATGCCAGTAGTTTGACTTAACGGGGCGTATCCCTGTAGCCCCGTTGCTCTGCGGTTTTAAGCTTATCTATCTGACCTTGATTCTACTTTCTGTGTCACGCTGCCGTTCAAAATCAGGAGCGTGGCAACTCATTGTCAGGATCGTATAGTGCTTTGTAGCCCACCGCTTCCAGTTTCATTGGGAACTGTTCACCGAGGTATTCGATCAGCATCTCACGACCTTCCTGGCAGTATTCGTAGGGCATGTAACCTAGTCCGATATTCTTGCCGATACTGGGGCCGAAGGCGATGCTGGTAAGGAACGAGCGGCGGCCTTTTGAGTCAACAGGTACCTCGCCGGTTTCGGGATCGATGAGTGGGCAGTTGCCAACAGGAAAACGGGCCAT
This sequence comes from Gammaproteobacteria bacterium, assembly GCA_050295575.1. Lineage (GTDB taxonomy): Bacteria > Pseudomonadota > Gammaproteobacteria > JACNJF01. Next base: position 3,639 of record JBNKPX010000155.1, read on the forward strand.
TCCGGTCGAATCGGTGTTGTCTATCATCGAGAAGGTGCACAGGTAGGCCTCCTGATGTTCCAGCTCACGCTGTGCAACGTAGGCCTCTTTGCCATAAAAATCTGCAGCCTTAACCTTGGGGCGTGCAAGCCCTGCTTCGTACAGATTGTACTCAGTCAACAGGTCA
>JBNKPX010000156.1:0-3794 GCA_050295575.1 Gammaproteobacteria bacterium
TGTTTATATAAACCCGGCTTTGAATTCATTACATATCCACCGGGGCTTGCCAATCCACCACCTTCTGGCAAGTTTGGAGAAACATAACCCTGTCGATGCAATTTCGGCAAATATAGATTAATAAATGCCGCGACCGAACCTCCTGCTCGATCCAGTTCAAGACCTGTCAATTGACTGCGAAAAACGAGATAATCCAGTAGTTTAATTTTTTCGAAAATATCCCATACCAGGACACAATCCTGCAGATTATATTCAGCCAGTTTTACTTTGTTACTTTTAAAATCCTCAGTAATCGCTTGCAGTCGATTATCGACGTCATCCGTTAACTTTCCTCGCCCTAGAAAATGCTGCCCTATGGCTTCTAAACTGAAACTGGGAAAGCTGTATGATTCCGCCTTAAGTGCTGCAATGCCATCAATAACCACGCGCCCATCAATGGTAATAAATCCCTGATTGGTTTCATTACGGCTATCGCGCCAGAGCATAGGAGATTGATCTCGCCCTAATTTTAACGTTAAGTTATGCAAAGCTGCCCGCTTAGCCAATAACCTGAAATCGAAATTGATGACATTCCAGCCAATGATGATGTCAGGATCAAGAAGCTGTATGGTTTGCTCTAAAGACTGTAATAAAGCCTGTTCATCCTTAACCCATTCAATATAATCTGCCGCCGCTTCCCTGTCGCTCAATTTATCAGGTTGAATCATGATAACTTTTTTGTAGCTTAATGAATTATCCTGCTTACTATCCCCTGAATAAAACCCAATACTGTATAACTCGCCTTGTTCTGAACATTCGATATCTAATGAAACCGTTTTGAAGGTGGGAATATAATTACCCGGTTTTATTTTTATATGCTGGTATTCGAAATAATTATTTTTTGCCTGCACAGTTACAGCTGTTTCAGGCCCGACAAACTCAACACTTCCATATATAAAACGCTCCATCAGGTAACGCTCTTCAAGTCTTATATTGCCTTCATAAACCTCAATGCCCGCTTGCATGAGTATTTCTCTGGAATCATAAAAATCTCGAACGTTATTAAAATAAATGCCTGCGACATCATGTTGAGAAAATGTCTGAAGATGCAACGCTTTATATGAAAAATATAGATTGCTGGATTTCAGCAACTTCTCAGCACTGGGTATATTTATCTGCTCAATAAAAAATACAGGTTGCTGGTCATATAGACAAAGCTTTACAGGGCCTTTTGCTGTAGCAAACCATAGAACGATGGCCGCTTTACCACGCACATCAAAACTATGCCGCGTTAACAGGAAACCTCTATTCAAGACTAAAAATGGAGACCCAACTATTAAACACTTAGAGCCCTCCTCGAATCTGGTCTCTTACTTTGTCGTAATAGAACGTCCGTAATTGTTGATGCAAAGCGTCAGATAAGGGCGGTAGCGCTGAAGCAGCGGCGTTGCTTTCCACCTGATGGGCTTTACTAGCACCGGCAATAACCGTGCTTACCTGTGGTTGATCCAATATCCAGCGCAAGGCCATTTGCAGTAACGTCATCCCCTGAGGAACAAAGCTATTCAGTTCCTGCACCAACTCCACTCCCTTTTCAAAGGGAATACCATTGAAGGTCTCACCCACATGGAAAGCGGCACCATCACGGTTATAGTTGCGATGATCTCCTTCCGCAAATTGCTGATCCTTGGTCATCTGGCCACTGAGTAAGCCACTGGCTAATGGCAAGCGCACAATAATACCAACCTCTTTTTCTGCTGCTTTGGGCAGCAGGACTTCGGTAGCATCCTGTCTGAAGAGATTAAATAGAATCTGCAAACTGGTCAGCTTAGGGTGCTCAATACAGAACAAAGCCTCATCTATCTTCTCTACACTGGCTCCAAAAGCCTTGATTAACCCTTCCTGTTGAAAGTCTTCCATCCAGGCCAGCATATCACCTGCCATCAATATCTCGGTCGGTACACAATGTAGCTGTACCAGATCTAACGCTTCCACACCCAAACGATCAATCGAGCCAAGCAAATTAGTTCGCACCTTGTCTTTAGTATATCCATCAGGATAAAGAACGGCATCTCGCCCAACTTTGGTAGCTACCAGTGGACGCTTATCATTCGATCCTAACCTGGCCAGCCATTGACCAATACGGCGCTCACTCAGACCTGCACCATAAACATCGGCGGTATCCCAGAAGCTAATCTGCTGGGCCTCAGCCGTGTCCAGTATTGCGGCTACCTGTTGCTCTTCCACTGGGCCAAAGTCATTACCGAGCTGCCAGCAACCCAGACCCATTTCAGATACCACATAACCAGACTTACCTAATATTCTTGTTTTCATATTATTCTCTTAACACTTTGGGATATTAATTCTCTAACAAGGAAACCATAGCAGATAACCCGTATCACTTTAACTGCGATCTTTACACGATGCTGTAAGCGATCTGAGGAACCTCTGATTATTTCAGAGTTTCCCTAAAATAAACGATTACCGGTCGGAGCAAAGCAAGCTATTGTTTACCCGAATATTTTAACCAAAACTGTAGTTTATTCTGGCCTAAACCGTCCATTTACTATCAAAGTCTCCCCCTGAAATGCTCTGGTATTTCTCGAAGTTTAGTCTTCTTCCTTAAAGTTTGTACTCCCCCTGTTAAATTGGCCTTTTAAGGTGAAAATCGTTGCTTCAAATAAGCAATAAACATTTTAAATCTCAGCTTCGAATATTTAAAACAATTGCTCTCAGCTCGGTTTTTTACAGATTATGCCTCACCGATATAGATGAAGGGAGAATGAAGGACTAAAGTTGTTATATACCACCATGCAGAAGAAAATGGAGCACTATTTAAAAACTGCGTTATTGATGATTTTCTGACCGGATCTGGATCGACTGGCGCATTCCGGTAATAGACGGTTAAGAGGCCACTCGGCAAATCCGGCATTTGCCGGGCGGGGACCAGGTAAAGGTCGTCATCATCACAGCCTCCGCGTTAAAAGAACAGGAGGCATTGTTACGCGCATCAGGTATAGACGACTATGTCAGCAAACCCTACCGCTTAGACAGGAGATACCACATCCTGGAAAAGCAGCTGGGATTAACATGGGAATATACTGATGCAGAAAACGTGAGCGAAACACCAGTGGTCACACCATCCAGCAAACAGCTGCAGTTGTAGCTCCTATACCTGTCATGCCAATGCTCCAATTTGTTGGGCAGACGCTTACTTAACTTTCCTTCATCAACAAAAGCGCAGCACGCACCATGGGTTTCAATTGTGCATCGCCGTGCTGGTCAAGATAACTCATCAGGTTTTGCCGCATGCGTGGTTCCCAGAAGCGTTGCATGTGGTCAGCAATATCCTGTTTGGCCTGCTCAGCATCGGGCATAGCAGAAAAGAAGTCACCAATCTGGTTGGCCATTTTGATCAGGTTGTTTGGGTTCATGCACGGTTTTCCATCGAAAAGTAAAACGGGTAATCTTCACTGCAGACAGGCTCGTTGAGCAGGCGGTGTTCGTGGGTGTAGATCACGCATTTATCACCCCGTAAAAAACCGACTAGAGTCAGGTCAAGGCTTTGTGCCAGCCTGATTGCGGCAGCGGTGGGCGCTGAGACGGCGGCCAGTAGCCCATAACCAAGCGCAGCGGTTTTTTGTACCATCTCAAAACTTGCGCGACTGGTGACGAGCAGGCCGCCCTCTACCGGGTGCCTCGTACGTGCTAGGCTGCCCAGGGTTTTGTCCAGCGCATTATGGCGCCCAACATCTTCCCGTATATGACTCAGTTCTCCATCTACTGCCACATGGCAGGCGGCATGAACCGCTCCC
>JBNKPX010000157.1:0-3778 GCA_050295575.1 Gammaproteobacteria bacterium
ACATCCATGTAGGCAAAGCTTCCGCTCCTGCTCTCGCCCCTTACCTACATCCATGTAGGCAAAGCTACCGCTCCTGCTCAACGCCGCTTAACCCCACTCCACAGCCTGACTCAGCTTCACCTGTAGACTATAATAATGACATCTAGTAGGCAGGGTTCTATTTGAGTGTCGCTATTACATCACTTTCAGGAATAATTGTTTACATACGCCTTATCGGACACTAACTCAAAATGACTACATCACTGCATAAAATCGTTGTTGTCGGTGGCGGAGCTGCCGGTCTTGAACTGGCAACCAGCCTGGGTAACAAACTTGGTAAACGGGGTCACGCTGAAGTGACACTCATCGATGCTAACCGAACTCATATCTGGAAACCTCTTTTGCATCAGGTAGCATCTGGCAGCACCGATCCAGGTGAGGTGGCTCTCGAATATATGGCTCAGGCGCGTTGGCATGGATTTAGATTTCGTCTGGGTAGCGTAAGCGCAATAGATCGCGTGGAACGTAAGATTTTACTCGGGGCCGAGGTTGATGAAGAAGGCGAAGAAGTAATTGCCGAGCGCAGTTTCAGCTATGACACACTGGTGATAGCAGTGGGCAGTCTGGGAAATGATTTTGGCATTGAAGGCGTTATGCAACATTGCCTGATGCTGGATAATAAGGATCAGGCGGTTAAATTTCAACGCATATTACTGAACAAGTTGATTCGTGCTCATTCACAACATGGGCCTATCGAAGAAGGTGAACTTGATGTAGCCATAGTCGGTGCAGGTGCCACCGGAGTTGAACTGGCAGCGCAATTACATCAGGCAAGTCGTCAGCTTGCGCAATATGGTCTGGATGAAATCAAACCGGACAAGCATATGCGTATACATGTAATTGACGCATCGCCTCGTATCTTGCCCGCATTGCCAGAGAAACTATCTCTGGCGGTTACAGCTGAACTTGAAAGCCTTGGCGTCACCGTGATGACGTCAGCACAGGTAAACAAGGTAACCCGGGATGGTATTTATACCGGCGATGATAAATTCATACCCGCCTCCATAAAAGTATGGGCGGCAGGCATAAAGGCACCGGCATTTTTATCCGAGATTGGTCTGGAAACTAATCGCATCAATCAAATTAGAGTTAAGCCGAATCTGCTTTCTACCATGGATGACAGAATCTTTGTAATCGGTGATTGTGCAGACTGTCCAATGGGTGATAGCTCAGTGCCACCCAGAGCGCAAGCTGCTCATCAACAGGCTTCATTTGTTTCTAAACAGATCAGAAAACGGCTAAAAGGAAAATCTACCGAAGGCGACAAATACGTCTATCGGGATTACGGTGCTCTGGTAACGCTAGGTAAGTACAGCACAGTAGGCAGCCTAATGGGCAGCATCACCGGTAGTGTTCGAGTATCCGGCTGGATCGCAAAAACGGTTTATCTTTCATTATATAAAATGCACCAAATCGCCCTGCACGGTTATTTCCGCACGATCCTGATGACCCTGGCACAATGGTTGAGAAGAACCGTAGATCCTTCGATCAAGCTACACTAGGTAATCTGGTTAAAAAAACAATGAACCACAGATTAGGGCAGGATGCCCGTAAGTAGAGCAACGCAGGAGCAGTTGCCGAGGACACAGAGAGAAACAGGATGGCTTGTAGTAGCCACCCTATAGATCAATATACTTTTAAAACACTAGAAACTTTCTAAATTCAAAAAAACCAACCTCCGTGTTCTCAGTGTCCTCTGTGGTTAAAAAGGGGTTTTTAAATTTTCAACCAAGCAACAAAGCATCATCATCCAGTTGCTCTCCACCCTGGGCCTTGCTGAATAAATCGAGCAGGTCTTTTACCGTCAGTCCTTTTCTATCATCGCCCTGGATATCAAAGATAATATTGCCCTGATGCAACATGATGGTTCTACTACCTACCTCCAGCGCCTGCTTCATGCTGTGCGTGACCATCAATGCCGTGCATTGTTTTTCCTGAATAATTTGATTGGTCAGCTCGAGTACGAACTGACTGGTTTTAGGATCCAGCGCAGCAGTATGTTCATCAAGCAGCAATATTTTTGATGGCTGTAAGGTTGCCATCAACAGACTCACCGCCTGACGTTGACCACCTGAAAGCAGCCCCATCTTATCTTGCAGCCTGTTCTCCAGGCCCAGATTGAGACGGCTTAGATATTCACGGTAAGGCTGTTTGCGATCATCATTCAGTGCGCTTTTAAAACCACGCTTGCGACCTCGTGCATCGGCCAGGGCGAGATTTTCTTCGATAGATAAAAATTCACAGCTACCACCCAGAGGATCCTGAAACACTCGTGCCACCATGCCCGCGCGGCGTGAGGTATCCAGTCGGGTTACATCTTTGTGGTCGATTTCGATGCGCCCTTTGGTGATACGAATTTCACCACTGATAGCATTTAACAGGGAAGACTTACCTGCGCCATTACTGCCAATAACAGTGACAAATTCACCTTCATTGATTTCTAGATTAAGACCTTTCAGTGCATGGGTTTCCAACGGAGTATTAGCACCAAAGGTGACGTGTATATCCTGTAAACTGATCATGATGCTGGTTTCCTCAGCCGGTAGCGCGGCAATACAATGGCTATCATGACCAAAACAGATGTCACCAGATTAAGATCCTGTGCCTTTAACCCCAGCATATCCAGGTTGAGTGCAAATGCGATCGCCAGTCGATAAAGTATCGCACCCACAATACAGGCGACAACCGCTTTAATCACTGTACTGGGCGTAATGATCGCTTCACCACCAATCACCGAGGCCAGGCCCACCACGATCACGCCAACACCCATGGTGACATCGGCACTGCCCTGACTTTGCGCAAACAGGCTGCCAGCGAGCGCAACCAGTGCATTAGAAACCGCCATGCCAGATAGAATCATCCATGCTGTTTTTACTCCCTGTGCCCTCGCCATACGCGGATTGGCACCGGTCGCGCGCATGGCTAGACCAGTTTCTGAATTCAAAAACTTAATCAGTATCAATGCGCAAACAACCACTACGAAAAAAAAGATAATCGGCGTAGAAACATAGAAAGGGGTCTCCCAGTTTTCGATAGGGGATAGAATAGTATTCTCACCCAGCAGGGCAATATTGGGCCGGCCCATGATGCGCAGATTAATTGAATACAGTGCAATCATAGTCAGTATAGAAGCCAGCAGGTGCAGGATCTTAAGCTTTACGTTTAACCAGGCCGTGACCATACCCGCCATTGCCCCCGCCACCATCGCGAGTCCGGTAGCCAGCCAGGGATCCCAGCCACTGACAATCAGGGTTGCACTGACGGCAGCGCCCAGCGGGAAGCTGCCATCAACGGTTAGATCAGGAAATTCAAGCACCCTGAAAGAAAGATAGATACCCAACGCCACCAGAGCGTAGATTAAGCCACTCTCGATGGCGCCTAGAAATGCAATCAGGCTCATATTATTTGATAACTTCTTTGGCCTCTGCGATCAGATCCTTGCCCAGTGTAATGCCCATTTGTTTCGCTGATTCCGGATTCACGAATAACTCCATTTTCTCAACACCCTGTACCGCAATTGAACCAGGCTTTGTGCCATTCAAGATTTGCAGCACGATTTTTCCAGTCTGACGGCCTACGTCGTAGTAGTTGAAACCCAGTGCCGCAATAGCGCCCTGTTTTACCGAATCGGTATCACCGGCTACCACGGGTATTTTGGCTGCGCGACCGACTTTAACTACGGCTGAGAATGCAGATACCACGGTATTATCAGTAGGAATATAAATCACGTCAGCCTTAC
>JBNKPX010000158.1:0-3628 GCA_050295575.1 Gammaproteobacteria bacterium
TCAAGGGCCTGCCCGCCCTGTTGTTTCGCATCAGCAATCACGGCTTCAACCAGGTTTATACGGGTGTACCAGTCAATTTGTGTATCTTCACATAGTTCGCGCAGCTTGTGGATCACCGTTGCGGGTTTGTTGCGGGTCAGCGCAGGCCAGTAGCCGGCAAACCAGTCCTGGATTTCGCCATCTTCACTGAGTCTCAAATAGTCGATAAATGGCAGTAACATCATACCTGCCTTTTCACCCGGGATTAGCCCCAGAATCATAATGGCGTGTAAGCGCATCCACCAGCGGCCTATAGTTTCAAATGGTTCTCCTTCATTTGGGTCTGCCATAGGTGCCAGCGCCTCTACCATTTTTTCTCCACGACTGGCGCATTCGTCGATGACGTTACGTGGTACGCGGTCTTCGTCGTCTATCATGAGTTCAATCAGTTCGGCTTCGCTTAGAGTTTTTAAATAGCCATTGTCATATTCAGGTAGTTCATCGAATTCTGGATCGAATACCTGGCCTGATGTTGGGGTCTCGTTTTCACGTTGCGAAAGCCAGTAGGCATGAATCTCTTTTGCGCTGGGTGTGATCTGTTGTTTCAGTGCATGAATCTCATCCATATCGAGGCTGTCGAGCAGGTCAAACATTTCTTCGCTACCAAAAATCGCTATTGGCATAAGCAGCTGGCTCATGGGTTCGCTTTCGATATTCCAGTCTTCCAGACATAAGGACATGCCTCGCATATAGCCAAAGCACCATTCATCGACGACAAGATATTCTTCATCATTTACGATATTTTTTTCAAATACGGGCTGGTATTCTTCCGGCTCTTCCATCAATGTAAAGACAATACTATTCATGATGTCGATCATGATGCTGAATATTCTTTCGAATTGTTCTTCGTCTTCCCACTCGGGTTCAAAATCTCCCCATACTAATGGCAGCCATTGCATAGGTGAGATCATTTGCGGACCACTGACTATCGCGGTGAAAAAACCATCCAGCTCGGAGATACATAGTATCCCTTCATCCTTGTCGTCTGTAGTTTCATCTTCGATAATTCGATTGGCTAATATTTCTTCAAGCCAGTCTAAATCAGCATCGGTAAGCATGCTCTCTGTCGAGGGGTGATTCATAATATTTACCTACTCAATGAATTGAGTGCCAGGGACTGTTAGCACTTTAAGAAAAAAGATTTTATATTTCCGATTTTATCGAATGAGATCTAAGCTTCTGCTTAAGGTATTCAAACATGAAACTGTTTTGTCTGATTATAAGCTCGTAACACAGTTGACAAATAGATAGAACAACAAAATAGGAGATAAAAACATCGCTGAAGAAATGCCCACCTGCAGCAATTCTGGCAAGCCCTACACTAAAGCCATAGAGTGTTGCTAAAGCGACCCACCACCCACGTTTTCTGGTCGTTAGAAAAGCCAGTGCCAAAACTAAAAATGCGCCTGCCGCATGCCCCGAAGAGAATGAACAGTTTTTGTCACACTGATCGGTAATTACAAAGGCGGGAGTAAATATTTTATCCCCTCCAAACTCCATGACGCTGTGTGGACGAGCTCGACCAAAGTGATCTTTGAATAAGCTATTTACTATGAGGCCTGGACCGACAATCAATGCGATCAATAAATACAGGGTTATCCTGCCATTGACCTTAAACAGCTTGCGTCGAAAAATTTTATTAAAAAGATACAGACCCAGCACACCGAACACTACCACTTTGAGTAATATAGGCACCGAGTTATAGAGTAGTTTCACCCACCACGAATCCTTAAGATAAAAACCCTGTTCGGGTGTGTAAAACAAAGAGGTTATCTGTATATCAACCTGCGGATAAAGAATCAGCAGGATAGATGACAATATATTAACCAGTAGTGCTATCTTGAATTTAGTAGACATCGGGGGATTGTAATATAGATACAGAGCTCAAGACATAAGATTTAATAAACCGCTGCTTCACCCGGAGGTCGGGTTTTATAGCGCCGGTGTACCCATACATACTGCTCAGGATAATGTGCAACCTGGGTTTCAATCGTCTGATTTATCTGTAAGGCATCCTGGCTATCATCACCAGAGGGGAAACCTTGCAACGGCGGCAGAAATCTCACCAGATAACGACCGTTAGTTTGATAAAAAAAGAATAAGGGTATGACCATCGCTCCGGTAGATTTCGCCAGGCGCGAGGTAGAGGTCAGGGTTGCTGTCTGTACCCCGAAAAAAGGGGCGAATACGCTGCGGCGGCGACCGAAATCCTGATCGGGTGCATACCACAGGCCCTCGCCCTGTTTCAGGGAACGAATCATGGTGCGCATATCCATGCGTTCCAGCACACGTTGATAGGCCTGTGTACGCGAGCGATACACCATGACATCCATCAGCGCATTATTCATTTTCTGGTAGGTAATATTAAAGCGATATTTACTGGATAGCAGGCGCCCCCCCAGCTCCATCGCAAAGGTGTGCCCGCCCATCATGATCACACCTCGACCGCTGGCCAGGGCTTGCTCGAAATATTCCAGTCCCTCAAAATCGACCGGTATTTTTTGCAGGCGTTTTTCTGATCCCCACCATACCAATGGCATCTCCATCAGCATCATGCCCATACTCGAAAAAACCCGCTTTACCAGTTGAGTCTGTTGCATCGGGTCCAGTTGTGGAAATGCCAGCTTGATATTGGTAAGTGTTATTTTTTTGCGCTGGGGTAACAGGTAATAAAACAGCCGTCCAAGTCCCCTGCCCAATACGTGACTAAGCTGCAGCGGCAGATAGGCTACCAGATGGGACAGGCCAATAAATACCCACATAGGCCAGAACTTTGGCGCGAGGTAATGGTGCAGCTCGAGTTTTTCAGGTGCGCGGCTTTTCATCGATCTCGTTTTGTATAATCTGCATCAGCTTTGAGGTTGCCCCCTGACCTTTGCGCAACACACTCTGCCCCCGTTCTATCAGGGTCTGGATCTGTTGCGGGTTTTGCATCAGGTTTTTCAATTCTGCAGCCAGGTTTTCGGCTGTTACCAGAACAACAGCCTGCAGTTGCTCAAGCTCGGCATAGGCTTCGGAAAAATTATATACATGCGGGCCAGTTAGCACTACGGCATCATACAGTAAGGCTTCATAGGGATTGTGTCCGCCGGTTTGAACCAGGCTGCCACCGATAAACGCTAGATCTGCCAATTGGTAGAACTTCAGCAGATCACCCATGGTGTCGCCTAGCAGTACATCGCTATCATGACAGGTTTCAGAATCACTGAAACGCTGATAACTAAAGCCCTGTTTTTCTATTAATCTGGCTACTTCTTCAAACCGTTCAGGATGCCTTGGCACCAGGATCAGGGTGCATTCATCCCCTGCCTCCAGCAATTCGCGTTGCGCGGCCAGCACCAGTTCATCCTCGCCGCGGTGGGTACTCGCCGCTACCCACAATGGACGGTTAAACCTTTGCTTTAATGTTTCAGCAGCCTGAATGGTTACAGGATCGGGATGCACATCCAGCTTGATGTTACCCATAACATCTAAACGCTTTACCCCCAGTTGCTGAAAATACTGGCTATCCTGACTGGACCTTGCAGCCACATGGATGGCAGCAAATACCGGCTTAAGCATATTTTGAAACCGTGCGTAACCTGCTGCA
>JBNKPX010000159.1:0-3602 GCA_050295575.1 Gammaproteobacteria bacterium
AAGAATCCGGCACAACCCGATCACCCGGCACTAACCCTGAACGACGACTTTTTTAATCAACCGTTTGGCAGTAGCAACTGGGATCCTTATCAGGAAATTCAGCGTATGCAGCAGGAAATGGACAGGGTTTTTAATAGCGCCTTTAATGGCTTTGGCACCGTTCCCTCCCTGCAGAACCCATTTGCTGACAAAACAGCAATCGCAGCAATGGATTTAAAAGAAGATCAATCCAGATATATTGTCACCATGGATATCCCGGGGACTAATGACAGCAACATCTCAGTCAACCTGGATGGTCAGCAGCTGACCGTCAGCGGAGAACAGGATTTCAATCAGCAAAAACAGGATGATCAGGGCAATGTGATCCTACAGCAGCACCGTTCAGGAAAGTTTCAACGTAGTATCACACTACCTCAACCAGTGAAGCAAAGCAGCCTGACAACTCAGGTAGACCATGGCGTGTTGACCATTACCGTGAATAAACTGAGTTAGTATCTGACTAACCAGGTCCTGTAAAGCCATAAATGGTGTTTACAGGACCTGATTGGGTGTCTGTATGTCACAAAAAATCAGCTTATTTTTTTAATTGCTGTAGCGACAGATTAGCCAGACGTTCAACATCGACCAACCGGGTACCGGCGCGCTTCAAAAAATCCTCGCTGAAGGCCGACTCACCATTACTTTTTCGGCTTGCCCAGTATTTATCCTTGATGCGACATACCTTTGCCAGCTTACCTAAGCCCAGGTCTTCAAGTTCAAATCCGAGAGCTGTCCAGAGCTTCGCAATCTCTTCCTCCTTGGACCTGGACTGCGATTTGCCATCACCTCAGTCCGTCACATAGCGCTCGGTTGTTCTGGCGGCCAGTACTACCGTACGCAATGCCTTTATCGACTGCTGTTTTCTCTCCTGTCGGGCTCGGCCAAGATTGCCAAGCCATTGCTTGACATGTTTTATCAGCGCAAGCCAGTCTGAAGAGCTCAGTTCGTAACCTGTCATATTCGTAGTTATATATCTCGCTTGAGTCCTTATGCCTGTCGCTGTTACAGCATGGCAGAAACGTTAGCATAACCCAGCCGTGGATTAAAAAGCACGTTTCAATCAAATACCGGAGCCCTGTTTCAGGTTCATTTAAGAAACATTTTCTAATATATGTCGATTAAGCATAAATTTTTTATTTAACCGACCTGCAATGCCATATCAGGGAAAATGACTACAACCACACTAGCCATCATTATTTTTATAGCAATAGTTGTCCAGCTAGGCGTTTTTATTTTGCTTCATTTATACCGGGCCAATCGAAATCTATCTCAAGGCGCTAAGCAAAACGAGAATGTACCGGCAGCGGCTCATATCACAACACAAAACCAGACGCGCGAACCTTCACTAGCAAATCACTGGATGGAATGCAAGGTTCAACGTCGAGAGTACGAAAACAAGGATCACAGCATCTGCTCCTACTACCTGGCAGCCGTTGATGGTAAACCCCTGCCCGATTTTTTACCCGGCCAGTATCTAACCTTTAAACTTAATATTGATGATCCGCTCACGCAGCAGAAAAAAGCCATCATTCGCTGCTATTCACTGTCCGACGCACCTCGAGCTGACTATTACCGGGTATCAATCAAGCGCGTAAGCGCTCCTGCAGACCAACCCGAACTGCCTGACGGAATGGCATCCAGCTACTTGCATGATGTTATACAGCCTGGTAGCAGGCTACTGATTAAACCGCCTTACGGGCAGTTCCATCTACAGTCAGAACAGGCGCTACCTGTTGTACTGATTGGCGGTGGTATCGGTATCACACCTATGCTTAGTATTGTGAACACCCTGTTACAGCAGGGCAGTGAAAGAGAGATCTGGCTTTTCTACGGCTTGCAGAACAGCCAAAGCCACGTCATGAAGCAACACCTCTCCATATTGGCAGAAAGCCATGCAAATTTTCATTTACATGTCTGCTACAGTAACCCCGGAGAAAATGATCAACTGGGGGTTGATTACCAACATCAGGGCCGCGTCGATGTTGCATTGTTACGAAACACGCTCAACATGACACGTTATCAATTTTACATCTGTGGGCCAGGCGCCATGATGCAAAGCATGGTATCCGGCCTACAGGGGTGGGGTATTCCAGATCATGATATCTACTACGAGGCTTTCGGACCATCCAGTATCAATCCGCCAAAAAAAGCCCCAATACAGACGCCTGAATTAATATCAGGCAGCGTTACCTTCAGCAAATCAGATAAATGCCTGGACTGGGATTCATCATATAATTCCCTGCTCGAGTTTGCCGAAGATCATCACATTGAAATAGAGTCCGGCTGTCGCAGCGGCAACTGCGGAGCCTGCCAGACCCCAGTGCAATCAGGTAACCTGGATTTAATACAGAATCCTGATTTTGATATTCCTCCGGGTCACTGCCTGATGTGTATATCCACACCCAGAGGCAACCTGACATTAGACGCATAATAGAACTATGGAACGATCACTAGTACGTAAAGAAATCATGCCTTTCCTGATGATGTTTGGCTCACTCATACTGGCCACCATCATCACCGATGCGGCATTACATTTACTCGACATGACCTGGGTTGGTCGATGGCTGGGTATTCCTGGCACATTATTAATTTTGCTTTCGTTCTTTTACTCCCTGCGTAAACGCAAAATGATCAATTTTGGTAACCCCAAAACCCTGCTTTTTTTGCATGAAACACTCACCTGGACAGGTTCGCTGTTTATTCTGGTGCATGCAGGTATCCATATTTATGACATACTGCCCTGGCTAGCCATTCTCGCAATGTTGATCAACGTGATCAGTGGGCTCACCGGAAAATATCTACTGGATAGATCGCGTCGACATATCGCTGACAAAAAACAATACTACGCAGAACAGGGCTTGTCTGAAGAAGAAATCGAAAAGAATTTATTCTGGGACGCGAGCACCTTTGATCTAATGAAAAAATGGCGTGTTATCCATCTACCGATCACATTGGGGTTTGGAGTGCTTGCCCTTGTTCACATCATCAGCATCCTGATGTTCTGGGAATGGAGATAACGATGAAAAAGAACGTTCCCCTGTTAATCATAGCGGCCAATCTCGTCTTACTGATTGTACTGACTTTCTGGGTTCCGGAACTGATGATCTCACCAGGAAAAACCATTGATGCCCACGCCAAGATATCATCCGACTGTTTTGCCTGTCATACTGCTTTCATTGGAAGCCCTTCAGAGAAATGTATAGTCTGTCATAAGGTTGAAGAAATCGGTCTAAAAACCACCAAAGGGCTAACTATAGATAAAGAAAACAAAAACGTTGCCTTCCATCAGAATCTTATCGAGGAAGACTGTACCAGCTGCCATAGCGATCATAAAGGCGTAAAAGCATTTAGACCGATCAGCCAGTTCTCTCATGAACTACTCGATCCTGTGTTGCAGGAAAATTGTGAAGGCTGCCATCAAAACCCTGAAGACAGGCTGCATAAACAGATCACTGGAAACTGCAAACAGTGTCATAGTCAGGATAGCTGGACACCAGCAACCTTCGATCATTACGAATACTTCCGTTTCGACCGCCATCATGATACCGAATGCGAAACCTGTC
>JBNKPX010000160.1:0-3459 GCA_050295575.1 Gammaproteobacteria bacterium
ATCAAACCTATTCGCATTCGGTCAATGTTGGGTTTTATGCCATGCTTCTTGCTAAAAAGTTATACAGTAAATCCGATGCGCATAATCTTCAGGAGCTTGCGGCTGGCTTTTTTCTACATGATATCGGCAAAACAGCGATTGAGCCTGAGGTGCTTTATAAAGCCGAAAAACTACAGGACATCGAATGGCAGCATATAAAAACCCATCCTTATATGGGGTATAAGATACTCAAGGAAGCGAATGCCTTAAAAGAAGAATCCAAAATCATTGTATTACAGCATCATGAAAATTACGATGGCACCGGTTACCCTAATGGATTAAAAGCGCGAGATATCCATGAGTATGCTCGTATCTGTGCTATTGCAGATGTATTTGATGCCTTGACCACCAACCGTGTTTACAAAAAAGCCATTAGTCCTTTTGATGCTCTCCGCTTAATGAAAAATGAAATGCTGCTAAATTTTGACGCAGAGATATTTAAGGTATTTGTTCAGCTCTTTATGAAATAAGCTGTTGGCAGAGCCATTAATCATCTGTCATCTGTCATTTGATGGATGACACCTGCCTCTAGCAATTGCTGATGGGGCGGATACCATATGCTATCCGCCTGTTAATTTACAAATTCGATACCGCAAGCAGAGCTGAATAGTAAATCTTATCGACTGAGTTTATCAGGCGAATCATCAACTGAAAAAACAAAAGCTGGTTGTAAATTGCATGAGTTATTCACGCACGGTACGGTCAACACGAATAGCAAGCTTTTTAACTCTATGCCACAGGCTACGTTGTGCAATGCCCAGTAGTTTTGCTGCCTGCACCTGTACGCCATCGGTTTCCTTAAGCGCAGCAATAATCATTTTACGTTCATTATCCATTAGCCAGTTATCGAGGCCCTGTTGTATGACCTGATCGAGTTCGTTATTCTGTGGTTTATCTGGGGGCTCTGATTTTTTTACCTTGTCTGGTAAGTCATTGAGTTCAATAACCATTCCATTACAGGAAAGTAACGAACGCTCTACCGCATTTCTTAGTTCACGCACATTACCTGGCCAGTCGTAATTGCATAGCGCATGTATGGCTTCATTGCTAAAACGTTCTATTGGTTTGTCCATTTCGGCGCGCAGGTTTTCCAGGAAATTTTGAGTAAGTAAATCAATGTCGTCATTGCGTTCGCGTAACGGTGGTACGTATATTTTATAAACATCAAGTCGGTAGAGTAAATCTTCGCGAAAGCTACCCTGTTTGACCATTTTATCCAGGTCTCTATGGGTTGCGGCGATTACCCGCAAGTCAACCCGTCGTAATACATCGCTACCAACCGGGGAAAATTCGCGCTCCTGTAATACCCGTAATAACTTGGCCTGCAGGGGAAGGTCTAGATCACCGACTTCATCCAGAAAAAGAGTGCCGCCATTGGCCTGTTCCAGACGTCCCAGACGGTTTTGCACCGCGCCGGTAAAAGCTCCACGCACATAACCAAATAATTCACTTTCCATTAGCTCATGTGGGATCGCAGAACAGTTGATGGCAACCCAGGGTTTGTCAGCACGGGGGCCATATTCGTGAATCGAACGTGCCACTGCTTCTTTACCGGTACCACTCTCTCCGGTGATGAGTACGTTGGTCTTATAGGGCGCAACACGATGAATTTTATCGCGCAGTTCCAGCATTACCTGGCTATTACCCACTAGCCTCTGTCGTGGGCTACTGTCGTTGACCGCAGCCTGTAGCTGGCGATTTTGCTGCATTAAATCATGCAGGCGTAAAGCGCTTTGCACGGCAAACTGTAACTCTTCTGGCTCGAAAGGCTTGGTCACATAGTCACTGGCACCAGCATGAATACATTCGATAGCTGAACGAATGCTGCCAAAAGCGGTGACTATTATTACCGGCACATCAGGACGAAGCTGCTGACAACGAGCGATAAACTCCTTGCCTGACATGCCAGGCATTTTAAGATCTGAGAGCACTACATCCAGATCAGGTTCCTTTAGAATCGACATTGCTGCATCGGCACTTTCTGAGGTTAGTACCTGATATCCCGCCTCTTCCAGAGCCATTTGCATGACCATGCGCATATTGCGCTCATCATCAACTATCAGGACGGTTCGTTGCATTCATCTTCCTCCATGCGTGTAAAGCGCATCGCAAAGCGCGCGCCTTTTTTAATATTGGGTACCAGCTCGAGTGTGGCACCGCTAGCGATAACCAGAGTGTTGGCCAGGGTCAGGCCGAGCCCGGTGCCTTCCTGTTTGGTGGTATAAAAGGGTTCGAATAAGCGGGTCATCAGTTTTAGTGGTATACCGGGGCCGCTATCCTGCAGGTAAACCACGATCTCTTTGCCTTCCAGCGAGCAGCCAGCAATCAACTTTCCACGACCATCCATCGCTTCAAGCGCATTGCGTACCAGATTGACCCAGGCCTGTTGTAGCAAGTCCGCATCGGCACGAATACACTCAGGACCATGCGTGCAGTGATGCTCTACCGTTACATCATCGTTTCCGGCCAGCATCACCTGCAATGCTTTTTGCAGCGGTATCATGGGGTCTATTAAACTGAACTGTGGTTTGCGATGACGGGACAGTTGTTGAAAATCCTTTAAGAACTGATCAAGACGCTGACATTCTTCGTGGATCATGCGCTGTAACTCGAGACGCCTGGCCGGAGATTCATTTTTTTCTAACAGCTTGGATGCGGTATTGATAACGCCGATTGGATTGCGTAACTCGTGAGCCATTGCCAGTGACAGCTCACCCAGAGAAGCAATTTTATCGCGATGAAACTCACGTTTTTGCTCATCACGGCTTTCACGCAGTTTTTCTACCATGCTGTTAAAAGCCTGTATCAGATCACCAATTTCATCACGCCAGTGTATTGGCAGGCTGGTACGAAAATCCTGCGCTGCAATTTTCATTACCGCCTCACGTAGATAGGTTACGGGACGCGCTACTACATGCGATAGCACCAGCCCGATGATACCGGCCAGAAAACTGCCCAGTAGTGTTACACCGAGAGTGAGAGTAGCTTTGTCGGTTAAAATATCATCTGCGCCGCGATGTGCCAGGCCACTAAACAGGATTGCTTCAACATGACCGTTGGAGTCAGCGATCGGTGTGTACAGGCCTCGATAGTTACCATCTTCAGCCTGAGTGCTGTAATAATCCTGCTGTTGCTGTAACTGCTCATAAGCTGGGCCTGGCAGACGTAGCTTGAGTGGGCGCGTTTCTTCTGAAAAAGCGTTCGCGAAATCTCCGTTACGTGGATAGAACAAACGGGTTTTAAGTCCGCTCATACTGCTCAGTCGGGCGAGTAGCTGCTTATCGAATAAGGTGCCGAAAACCACACGATAGTGCAGCTTCTGATTCTTTGGATAACGCAATATTGTCACCGCTGCGAGCAGGTTCTTATCCCCTTGCGATACTTTCAGAACAGCCTTGTTCTGGCCTGGATTCCACGAGG
>JBNKPX010000161.1:0-3458 GCA_050295575.1 Gammaproteobacteria bacterium
ATAAATGCCTGCATGCCATCGGTTTCACCACTGATAACCGCTGCCAGGGTATCTTTACTCATGGTTAGCGTGACTGTAGCTTCACTGGCATCAGCTGGAGTGATCTCGCATTGCTCCTGCTTAACGGCGATGTGCCAGCTGCCTTCATCGGTAATATCGTATTGAAAAATTGCATCCATTCCAGCTGCTGAGGCTGGGTTGAATCGCTTCTGCATAGTGTCTAATAGCGTTGTTACATCGCTCATAGGGTTCTCCTGTTGGGTTTAATGTCATTCATAAAGGCGTGTTTTTTGCGCTTTAAAATGCAAAATTTTCTTCATCCAGCGCCATCAGATTGTCCGCGCCTGACTGCATGGTTTCTACCAGGCTGCGGGTGCGAGGCAACATGCGTTGATAATAAAAACGGGCAGTAGTAATTTTGGCCTGATAAAAGCCTGTTTCAGAACTACCTTCGGCAAGTTTCAACTGCGCTGTTTTGGCCATTTTTGCCCAGAAATAGGCTAGTACTGCATAGCCGGAGTACATCAGGTAATCCACCGAGGCGGCACCGACTTCATCTTTATTCATCATCGCTTTCATCCCAATCTTCATGGTGATGGAGCCCCATTCCTTGTTCAGCTCTTCCAGCGGTTTGATGAATTCTTTCATCGCCTTGTCTTTGGCATGTTCTTTACAGAATAGGTGGATGATTTTGGTGAACATCTTTAATGAATCGCCCTTGGTCATCAGAACTTTACGGCCCAGTAAATCCAGCGCCTGTATCTGAGTGGTACCTTCGTACAGCATGGAGATACGGCAATCGCGTACATTCTGTTCCATGCCGTGTTCAGCGATATAGCCATGACCACCAAAAACCTGCATACCATGATTGGCAGCCTCAAAGCCCATTTCGGTCAGAAAAGCTTTTGCAATCGGGGTCATGAAGGATAATAAGGTATCCGCTTCGCTACGCTCCTTTTCATCTTTTGGGCGCAGCGCTTTATCTGCCTGCATGGCAAGGAAGTACAGCATAGCTCTACCACCTTCAGCGATTGATTTCTGTATCAACAGCATCTTGCGGACTTCAGGATGCACAATGATGGGGTCGGCCGCTTTGTCGGGTGCTTTGGGGCCTGTCAGTGCGCGCATTTGCAGGCGTTCGCGAGCATAGGTCAAAGAGTTCTGGAAACTCATTTCAGCATGCCCCAGACCCTGCACAGCTGTGCCTATACGTGCACCATTCATAAAGGTAAACATGCAGTTGAGGCCTTTATTCGGTGGGCCGATTAAAAAGCCCTTTGCGTCATCGAAGTTAATGGTACAGGTAGCATTACCGTGAATACCCATCTTGTGCTCAATAGAGCCACAGCTAACGCCATTGGCTGCACCTGCATTGCCCTGTTCATCAGGTAACTGTCTGGGCACAACAAATAATGAGATACCTTTGGTGCCTTCGGGTGCGCCGGGTAGTCGTGCCAGTACGATATGTACGATGTTTGAAGACATGTCATGCTGACCGGCAGAGATAAAGATCTTGCTGCCATTGATGGTGTAGCTACCATCTTCCTGAGGTTCTGCCCTGGTGCGCAACATACCCAGATCGGTGCCGCAATGTGGTTCAGTCAGGCACATGGTGCCAGTCCATTCGCCGCTTACCAGAGGAGGCAGGTAGGTTTCCTTCTGCTCCTGCGTGCCATGCTGCTCCAGAGTGTTCATGGCGCCATGACTTAAATGGGTATACATGCTCCAGGACCAGTTAGCGGTCCCCGCCATTTCACTGACTAAGATACCCAGTGATTCAGGGAGGCCCTGGCCACCCCATTCGGGGCTATGAGGGAGTGAAGGCCAGCCAGCCGCACAATATTGCTGGTATGCATCTTTAAAGCCTTCAGGTGTGGTAACTTCACCATCATTGAATGTGCAACCCTGCTGGTCGCCAATCTGGTTTAAGGGTGAAAGCACGCGTTCGGAAAATTTTCCGCATTCTTCAAGAATGGCTTCAACCAGATCGGGTGTAACTTCCTCACAATCGGGTAGCTGGCTGTAATGGGCCGGAAAATCGAGTACTTCATTCAGTACAAAACTCATATCACGATGAGGGACTTTATATTCAGACATGTCGTTTAAGCTCTTATCAGGTGGATTTAATGACAACATGAAGGTGTTATCTTGTTAGCCTGAAGATTGCTGGTTTTCCGATGCCGATCCAATGACAATTTGCTCCATATTTTATGTCGAATCTCGCCTTTTTAAATAAATCCTTTAAATACAGTGAGTTAAAAATTAATGTGAACACCTTTGTATATCTAAAAGATAACAAATATCGTCACGTATGGGTTGAAAGGAAAGTTTTTGTCATCAATGTTGACGACTTTTGCCATTGGGCTGATGCTCTTTATACAACATTCTATGGCCAATCTGGAACAAGTAGTAACTGCAGTATTTTAAAGCAGGGTTGATTCCAAACTTTAATAACCAATTGCTGGAGCCATACTAATGAAAATACTCGTCGCGCTCAAAAGAGTCGTTGATTACAACGTGCGAATCCGTGTCGCCTCCGATAATAGCGGCGTTGAGCTAAACAATGTCAAAATGTCGATCAACCCCTTCTGTGAGATAGCCGTAGAGGAAGGTGTGCGTATCAAGGAAGCCGGTAATGCGGATGAAGTCGTGGTGGTTTCCATCGGCCCAAAAGCCAGTCAGGAAACTCTGCGTGGCGCGCTGGCATTAGGTGCCGATCGTGCCATTCTGGTGGAGACCGAAGAGGATGCAGTGCTGCAGCCGCTGGCAGTCGCCAATATATTGAAGCATATCGCCGATAAGGAAAACCCCGGGTTAATCATTCTGGGTAAACAGGCTATTGATGATGACAATAACCAGACCGGGCAGATGCTGGCTGCATTGATGGATATTGCTCAGGGTACCTTTGCATCAAAGGTTGACCTCGTTGATGGCAAGGTCCATGTAACGCGCGAGATTGATGGGGGACTGGAAACTGTTGCGCTCAATCTACCGGCAGTAGTGACCACCGATTTACG
The DNA here is from genome assembly GCA_050295575.1 of Gammaproteobacteria bacterium. GTDB lineage: Bacteria > Pseudomonadota > Gammaproteobacteria > JACNJF01. The sequence goes on from JBNKPX010000161.1 coordinate 3,018, forward strand.
GCTCAACGAGCCACGTTACGCAAAATTGCCTAACATCATGAAAGCCAAGAAAAAGCCGTTAGACATAGTACCGGTGGTAGATACCGGTGTTGATATTACACCGCATCTAAAAACCTTGAAGGTTGAAGAACCAGCGACTCGTAAGGCGGGTGTCAAGGTGGGGTCAGTCAGTGAGCTGGTCGAAAAACTACGTAACGAAGCAAAGGTGATCGCATGAGCATATTAATCATAGCTGAGCACGATAATTCAGAAATTAAATCCGCAACCTTTAATACGATAACAGCCGCCAGCCAGTTAGGTGATGATTTGCATATCCTGGTGGCGGGGCATGAATGTAGTGCCGTTGCCGAAGCTGCGGCTTCCATTCCCGGTATTAGCAAGGTATTGCTGTCTGAGCATGCCGCTTATCAACATGCTATGCCAGAGAATATGGCTGCGCTG
>JBNKPX010000162.1:0-3411 GCA_050295575.1 Gammaproteobacteria bacterium
ACATCCGGATCATCTTCTTTAGCTAACATTTTTTTCAGCCGCTTGATCATCTCATCATCAGCCTGCCCCATTAAATTAGATACCGCCTGCACGCGTACGTCTGCATCCGGATGGTTTAATTTGATATTAGAAATTGACAGCTTAAGTAGCTGTCTGAGTGAATTATTGATGCTCACTTTTTTTAGTTTGCGCTTGGACATAGTGCCAAGATCTTCGCCATTTAATGCATCGGTTACCTGTTTGCCAGAGTCAGCATCCTGGATAAATGCCAGACGTTTGGTTTTTTTAACGTAATACAGGTCTCCAGCCAGAATTGCATTCAATAGCAGTTCAGTTTTTTCATGGCCACTATCAACAAGTAATTCGATACCCCTGGCTTTTTTATCAAAGCTACTGGTGGTTAGCTGAGAGGTCGCTTCGTCAAGACTGGAATCATCAGCCTGCACAGTATTTAAGCTAAATACACATGCAAATGAAATCAACAGTAGAATAATTCTCATACTTAACCTGCTGTCAGAGAGAGGAAGATTTTAGATGCTTTAGCACCCATGGTGATTCTCGGGATCGATAGTCGACCCCGAGTAGTGTTACAGATAATCTCGAACTAGAAGTTCTGACCTGAACACTTGGCAGTTTTTACATTGTAGTTACCGCAGCTTAAAGGCGCTCTCCAGTCAGAGATCAAATCTTTTGAACCTGGCAGGAAGTCAGACCATGCATCACCAGGAACCAGACCTGAAGTCTTCCATACAGTTTCAAACTGGCCATCGTCCTGAATTTCACCGATCAATACAGGCTTGGTGATGTGATGGTTAGGCATCATGGTTGAAATGCCACCGGTCAAATTGGGCACAGCGACACCAATCAGCGCATCCTGTACTGCAGAAGGATCGGTAGTACCCGCTTTCTTAACCGCTTCTACCCACATTTTGAAACCAATGTAATGTGCTTCCATTGGGTCATTGGTCACACGCTTTTCACTCTTGATAAATTTCTGCCATTTCTCAATGAATTCATCATTTTCAGGTGCATCAACACTCATGAAGTAGTTCCACGCAGCCAGGTGACCAACCAGAGGCTTGGTGTCGATACCAGACAATTCTTCTTCACCTACCGAGAAAGCAACCACAGGGATATCATCCGCAGTAACACTCTGATTACCCAGCTCTTTGTAGAAAGGTACGTTTGCATCACCGTTGATGGTAGAAACAACCGCAGTTTTCTTACCAGCTGAACCAAATTTCTTGATGTCAGAAACAATACTCTGCCAGTCAGAGTGACCGAAAGGTGTGTAATTGATCATAATATCTTTCTTAGCCACACCTTTAGCCATCAGATAAGCTTCAAGAATCTTGTTGGTAGTACGAGGATAAACGTAATCGGTACCCGCCAGCACCCAACGCTTAACACCGATTTCATTCATCAGGTAATCAACCGCAGGAATTGCCTGCTGGTTTGGCGCCGCACCCGTATAGAAAACGTTTTTAGAAGATTCTTCACCTTCGTACTGTACGGGGTAGAACAGGATACTGTTGAGTTCTTCGAATACAGGCAGTACAGATTTTCGTGAAACAGAAGTCCAGCAACCGAAGGTAGCATCAACCTTGTCTTTTGAAATCAGCTCACGTGCTTTTTCAGCGAACAGAGGCCAGTTTGAAGCTGGGTCAACAACTACGGCTTCCAGTTTTTTACCTAACAGACCACCTTTTTTGTTCTGATCTTCGATCAGCATCAGCATGGTATCTTTCAGAGTGGTTTCACTGATCGCCATGGTGCCAGACAGGGAATGCAACACACCGACCTTAATGGTGTCGGCTGCGATTGCAGTATTCATTATTGCTGAGCAAGCTATCGCCAGAGTCGCTGCTTTTAGTGATTTGAGTGTCATCGTTACTGTACTCCAATTATTATAAAGACAGAAACCAGATAACAACTTTAGTGCCAGATGTTTAATAATTGATGAAATTCAACCAGTTAACACAGATTAGGAAATGATCGTTATAATAACTGAGCAGAATAGCCGGAAAAACGCTTTAAACTGGTGCGCAAATCTATCCCTCAGCACTTAATCAGTGCCTGCGTATCCTCACCCCTTGCGCAGGGCTGCTGTTACCTATCCCGAATAAAGAAGCTTGTTTGCCAGCCATAGGCTTTGCCTGAAAGATATCTTTGTTATAGCGCACGACAACGGTGCGTCTCTTTTTAGGGCTTGTTCTACCTTTAAGCCCAGAGCCTTGTTAACAGGTCCTAGACACCCTGACTCAGCTTGATCAAATTTTTCTTGCTGGAAATCTGCTCGCCTGCACAAACATCAGCCGACAGCTGGGCATCTCCCTGCCAGAAATAGCGCTCAGCTTCCTGTAAAGCCTGCTGACGGCTTAGTCCAATATCTTTCAATGCATAATCATCCATTTCTAACAGATGCTTTCTGGTTCTTGATCTTTGACTGTACAGCTCAAGCTGCCGTATTAGCCGGTAAAACAGGCTTTTTAAGTTACTGAATTGAATAAATTTCATATCCGTTCCTGAGTAGTTTCGGGTACAGATAAGTTAATTGTTTGTCTTAAATCATTACAGATTCACATATAAACTATTTGAACATGACAGATTCTGTATTTATGCATCTGTCATGCTCTTGCATAGCAAATCTGTACTAGCTGTACTAATAAATTTTAAAATCTGTCATGTTTTATGCTATTACTTATTTAGAAACCTTTCACCACAGAGGGCACAGAGAACACGGAGATTTAATATTTTTGGTTTATTTTAATTTTTTAGGCCAGTTGTTAAAGCTTCCAAACACTATTTAATTGAATAAACCTAACTCCCCATCTGTGTTCTCTGTGCCTCTGTGGTGAGATATTTTTTCAAAAGCCTGCCAGCTATCACCAACCCTTAGGTATTATTAGTAATGAAACTATACGAGCAGCTTTACAGCACCCTCTCAGAACAGATTGAAAGTGGGTATTTCCAGGTCAATCAGAAGCTACCCTCTATCAGAGATATGAGTCAGCAGCACAATGTGAGTATCTCAACCGTACAGGAGGCTTATCGATTACTGGAGGATGCGGGGCTGGCGGTTGTTCGTCCCAAATCCGGTTATTACGTCAAGCTGGTAAAACCGCATAACCTGCTGCCCGATATCAGTCGGCCCGACCAGAAGCCCGTTCAGATTGATAACTGGGATAAGGTGCTGGAGTTAACCTCAACAGATAACAGGAATGGTTTTATGGCCTTTGGCCGGGGCACCCCCGATTTACAGCTCAGCACCCTTAAACCGCTGCAGCGAATTCTGGAGGATATAGTAAAGAAGCAGCCTCTGGCACTGTATCAGGCAAAAGCAGGCAAGGGAGCAGATAGCCTGCGCGAGCAGATAGTACGGCTTATGCTGCTTTCCGGCTGCTCATTACA
>JBNKPX010000163.1:0-3317 GCA_050295575.1 Gammaproteobacteria bacterium
TGCCATAGAAGAAAAGATATCCCTGTCCGACCGATTCGGCCTATGGCTATCTTTCCACCCGTTTACTCAACCACAGTATCTGGATGTTGTGGAACTCGCATTATCACAATACGAGATCCCGATGACAGAAGAAATAGCAATCCACGCCGTTCGATTTGCTACCCAACGAGGCTCACGTAGTGGACGCATTGCCACTCAATTCGCCACTTACTGGTTTGGTCAAACGCTTGATTGATGCAAGGTCGCTCTTGTTTGCTTAGAAGGTTTGAATAGCTTCAACCTCAAGCCCAGAACCACTATAGCGACAAGCGCATATATTATTGGCTCAAGATAATCCGCCTTAACCAGCCACAGATAATGCACCACGGCCAGCAACAGGATCGGATAGACAAGCTTATGTAGCAGTTTCCAGCGCTTACCAAGTTTGCCGATGCTCCAGCGATTAGAGCTTATTGCCAACGGCGTTAACAGCATAAATGCAATAAATCCAACCGTAATATAAGGACGTTTCAATATATCTTCATACATCGAAAAGAAATCCAGGCTATGGTCAGCAAGAAACCAGATAGAGAAATGAAGAAAAGCATAAAAATACACAAACAAACCAGCCATGCGTCTGAAACGGATGAACTGACTATTCCCGGTCAGGTTTTTTAATGGTGTGAGAGCCAGCGTGAGTATCAATAAGCGTAATGCCCAATCCCCCGTTTGATGGGTAATGGTTTCTACTGGATTCGCACCCAGATCACCCATAATGGCATTAACAATAATCCAGACAAATGGCAGCAGGCATGAAAGAAAAAATAATGGCTTGGCCAGTTTGTGTTTTAACATGCTGGGATCACTTAAAAATACTTACTCAGATCCATACCGGAGTATAGAGACGCCACTTCATTGGCGTAGCCATTGAACATCAATGTTTTGCGTTTAAAGAAATCACCAATACGCCTTTCTTTAGCCTGGCTCCAGCGTGGATGATCCACCTCAGGGTTCACATTCGCATAAAAACCATACTCATGAGGCCCCTGTAAATGCCAGGTTGTCTGCGGTTGCTGTTCGGTAAATTCAATACTAACAATCGATTTGATACTCTTGAAGCCATACTTCCAGGGTACCACCAGACGCACAGGTGCACCATTTTGAGCAGGCATGGTTTTTCCATACATACCCGTGGATAAGATTGATAAAGGATGCATAGCTTCATCAATCCTTAAGCCCTCAACATAAGGCCAGTCAAGCACAGCACGTCTTTGGCCTGGCATGCGTTTCGAATCGTGTAAGGTCTTAAACACAACATATTTTGCTTTAGAGGTTGGCCTGTATTTCTGTAGAACTTTTCCCAGCGAAACACCCTGCCATGGAATCACCATAGACCAGGCTTCAACGCATCGCAGTCTGTAGATACGCTCTTCAAGCCCAACGCCTGAAATTAAGTCTTCCAGTGAAAACTCACCAGGATTTTCACATTCTCCAGAAACTGAAACCTTCCAGTTATCGGTATTGAAACCTTTTGCATTAATAGCGGGTTCATTCTTACCAGTACCAAATTCGTAAAAGTTATTGTAGCTGGTGGCATCTTCATAATCGGTGATCTCGTCATCCTCATTCAACTTCGATAAAGAGGCCTCCTTTGCCATAAGTGACAAGGGTAAAGACTGTAATGTGAGTCCTGCAATACTGAGATAGGATGCCGACTTGATAAATTGACGACGTTTCAAATAAAGAGGTTCAGGGGTAACTTCAGATTCCGAACAATCGGAATTTTTGTTGATTTTTATCATCGGAGCGACTCAATATGGTTAATTGTTCCTATCATTGACTGTGCCCCTGACCAATAGTTCTACATTTTCAATATTTCCTATCCACTTTGGCTCATACATATTGGTAAATTTTTCTATATTAGCAGTTGACCATATTAGCTTATTCTTATATAGTTATTCGCGTGAGATTTAGCTAAAAAATAAAATAATTTACTACCACTACCCTGTAAGGAGAAATTTATTATGAAAACTATAATTACAGCAGCAGCCATACTTCTTGTTACTTCATCAGCACAGGCTTTCTGGGGTGATAACAATAATAACAATGGTTATGGAAATGGATATGGTAACTATTACGGCAATGGTGCAGGCAACGGTTATTACGATGGCCGTGCTTATGGTCGTGGAAATGGCCGTGGCGCAGGTCGAGGAAATGGTGACGGTGAAATGGATTTTTCCATGAAATTTAAAGGACGTGCACGCGGTGATATGGATAGCGAAATGGATGGAAACTCGGATTGGTCAGGTAACGGTTACGGAAATGGCAACTACTACGGCAATGGTAACGGTTATGGAAACAGTTATTACGCTAACCAGAATGGTTACAACGGCTACAATGGATACAACGGCTATGGTAGCAATCCATACTTTGGATATGCACCTGTAGCTCCTGCTCCCGCTCCAGCAGCTCCAGCTGCTCAATAAAAAGCAGCAAGGTTTCCTGGGGTTCACCGCCTCAGGAAACTAACTCAGATTGTTTGGTAGTTGTTACATTGAAACGATCTGATTTAGTTTTATCCTCTTGGTGATTATTTACGGGCTAATTTTTAGCCCGTTTTTTTTTGGCCATGGATGGCCTTATGTCCTGAAGGGCAGGACGCCCGAGAGGGACTCGCGCGGATAGCACTTCAGCAAATCTTCTCAGTAAAGCAGGAAGCCCGAGCCGAGGACGCGCAGTAGCCACTCCTGCGGATAGCACAACATCATCAAACCCGTTTACCCTAAAGCTTTAGATATTTAAAACCAAATTTACCACGGAGGTCACAGAGATCACTGAGGTTAAAGCGGTTATCTTAAAATTTAATAAAGTTTCTCAAGTCACAAAGTTAATTAGATAAGCGGTAAACCCCGACCTATCTCACCCTCTCTGTGTCCTCTATGTTCTCCGTGGTAAGTCTCACTTTATATGCGATTAACCAAATTTAAGCTGCAACCTGGAATACAAATCCTCAATCCACCCAAACCCGAGCATTCCTGAAAATCCTCATCCAGGGGCTATCCTCACCCCAATCACCAGACTGCCATGAATTCTGAACACTACGGAATATCCTTTCAGGATGCGGCATCATGATGGTAAAACGGCCATCCAGATTGGTAAAACCAGTTAAGCCTTCTGGAGAACCATTAGGGTTCATCGGATAAACCTCTGTGGGCAATCCATTACGATCAACATATCTCAGGCAAGCAGTGTGATCATTTTCTAATGCACTAGCATGCCGCGACTCAGGCCGGCCTTCTCCATGCGCGACCACGATAGGCATCATCGAACCCTGCATG
>JBNKPX010000164.1:0-3214 GCA_050295575.1 Gammaproteobacteria bacterium
CAAATCCTGCCATCAAACTTGATTTAAATAATGATGGCGTTATTAATGCTGATACTGCTGATGTATATGCCCATACAAAGGATGCTAATCCCGATAAGGATGGCTGGCGTAATTTCAGGAATTTACCCTGGACTACGAAAATTCGAAAGTCTCTGTCCTATCTCCAGAATAAAGATCAGTACGAGTGCTGGCAGAATGATGTAGGTTGTTCTTAAAACGAAAGCCAATTTTATTGATTATAAAAAAAGCCCCGTCACGGGGCTTTTTTTTGAGTGAATGATTATGTCAGCTTTCTGATGTCGACTTTCTATGAGGCAAGATGATACTCAGTAATATTGCTGTCAGACCACCTGCCGTGATACCAGAAGAAAATACGTTTTTAATCTCAGGGGGAGCAACATTTTTCAGTATGTCTGGCACCATGGTAACACCAAGGCCAATACCCAGTGATACCGCCACGATGAGGATTTCACGCGAGCCCAGGTGTTGAGTGGCGAGTATGCGAATACCGGCTACGGCTACCGTACCGAACATGAGTATGGTTGCGCCACCTAGTACCGGTTCTGGCATGATGCGAAAGACCCCTGCCAGGATGGGTGACAGCCCAAGTACAACAAAGATGCCAGCAATGAAGAAGGCGACATAGCGACTGGCTACACCGGTAAGCTGAATAACGCCATTGTTCTGACTGAAGGTGGTGTTGGGAAAGGTACAGAATATGCCGGCCAGTGCAGAGTTGATACCATCGGCAAGTACACCGCCCTTGATTCTCTGCATATAAATATCACCCTGCACCGGCTGACGCGAAATCATCGAGGTTGCGGTCAGGTCACCTATCGATTCAACCGCAGTGATCAGGTAGATAATGGCTATGGGCAGGAAGGCTGCGAAACTAAAATCCAGACCGTATTTAAAGGGAACCGGTACGCTAAAAAGGCTTAAACCTTCCAGCTTTGAGAAATTAATCATCCCCATGGAAGCCGCGACTACATAACCTACAGCAAGCCCGATGACGATTGAGCTCATGCGCAGTAAGGGATTTTTGCTCATGTTTAGAAACAGGATAATGATCAGCACCAAAGCGGCCAGACCAAGGTTTTGCATGCTGGCAAATGCATCTGGTACTTTGGTCATTACATAGAATCCACCGCCTATGGAGATTAGTCCCACCTTGATCAAAGTAAGACCAATCAGTGTAACCACGACGCCAGTGACGACAGGCGTAATGATTCTTTTCGCCAGATGTAGGAAGCGGCTAAGGAATATCTCGATAAAGGAGCCTGCGATAATGACTCCAAAGATTGTAGCCAGTGCGGCCTCTGCGCCAGCGCCAGCTTTAATCGCCATCGCGGCACCAATAATGGGACCCAGAAAGGCAAAGCTTGTGCCCTGCACACTGAGCAGGCCGGAGCCGACAGGTCCCATGCGTTTAGCCTGAATAAAGGTGGCAACACCAGAAACAAACAGGGACATGCTGATGATATAAGCTGAATCTGCGATATCCAGCCCCAGCGCTCCAGTGATGACCAGTGGCGGCGTCATAATGCCGACCAGGCTGGCTAGTACGTGCTGCAGGGCGGCGAAAAATGATTCTAGCGGTGGTGGCCGATCATCCAGTTGATAAATTAAATCTGATTCCATCGGTTTTTGTTCATTCATTTGTGCACCCCATAAATGATTGTGGCCTGCGTGAACTGTTTTTATCAGTCTGGGTATCGCTTAAATAAACTGAAAAAAAAGATCAAAGCAAAGCTCGTTAAGTTGCTTTGTGATATATCAACTTCAGTTCGGGTTGTAAAATTATCCCCCGTGTAATGTGAAATCGAGCCTGGCGGATGGAGTGGGGGCTACAAATCTGTGCGTTATGGGATATTCTGGTGCAGGATCTTCAGCTCAGAAAAAAATGCCTGCATGCCTGGGTTGTGGATGAATGAGATATTGTAGGGGTGTTCACTGCGTATGATCCGATAACCCTCTGAGGCTGGTAGCGCAATTATTTTTTCGGCGATTTTACCCCATAACAGCAGCGTTGGCGTGTTATCCATGCGGGCCTTTATCTCGCTTAATAATTGATCGATAAAAGCACTCCAGTAGCGAGACTCTTTATTTACCGCGCGCGAGTTATGCAGCACGGGGGTGGCATTGAATAATAAAAAGCCACGTTGCTGTAACACTTCAAACAGCTCCGGCAGGGTGCTGATGAGTGGTTGTTTATTGACTGCAGCAATCAATGGCTGGGGGATGCTGCCATCCTCTAAAGGGGTGATCAGGCCTTCAGCCAGCAAGGCGGTTTTGATGATGTTGCGTAATGACGTAGCTCGATTAACAGCCTTGCTCAGGCCTGTTTCAGACCAGATGTCATTCACAGCCGCATCATAAAAGGCTATGCCATTGGCCGATTCAGCACGAGGGTAGGGGGATTCTCCAAACAGGATGTATTCACAGTCATGCAGGTTGCGTTGAAAGGCTGCCAGCAAGCGGTTCTTGCCCGGCAGCCAGTCATCGTCATCGAGTAACCCCTGCAGGTATTGCTGATCCATACAGCCAAGCGCAGATTTTAATAGCGGGCGCCATTCGTCATGCACGCTGGATGCATCCAGTAAGGATTCAATGGCAGACATTTCAGTCTGTAATCAATTCTTTCAGTCGGAATTCTGCGATACGGCCAATCTGATCGATACAGGCATCGAATTCCTGTTCCAGCTCATTGTTTACTCTATCCTGCATAGAGGCCAGGATATCGTGGCGGGTCAGGCCTTTAACCGCGATCACAAATGGGAAGCCAAACTTGTCGAGATACTGCTGGTTAAGGCTTTTTAGCTGAGATAGTTCTTCGGCTGTGCAGTGGTTTAGACCGGCACAGTTCTGTTCTTTTTTAGAGTGGTCGGTCAGTGTGTCCTGCTCGGCTTCCTTTCCTGCCAGCTGAGGGTGGTTGCAGATTAATTTAAGTCGGTCAGCCTGAGGGCTTTGTTTTACCAGATCGAACATATACTGCAATAAGCTATCGACTGAGGCAAAGGGTCGAAACTCATAGGTTTGTTTGGCTATCCAGGGGGAGTGTTCAAAAATGCTACCGATTTTATCGATAAATTCAATTTCTGGCAGTTGATTCAATTCTTTGAGTGTCAGCATAGTTAAACCGTTGGTTGATATGGGTGTTGATTAATCCAGTGACGAGCAATATCGTCACGGCGACAGATCCAGACAGATCGGA
>JBNKPX010000165.1:0-3204 GCA_050295575.1 Gammaproteobacteria bacterium
AGAAAGCACCGTTTCTTGTGACATCGGTGGGACGTATAACCGAGCAAAAGGTATTGCTGTTACATCAGATTATGCCGAGTGGCAAAACAGCTCTGGGCGAGATGCTGGAGACTCTGGGAGGGCAGGGATTATTTCTTATGCTGGGCTGTGGCGATGCTCATCTGGAACAGATCCTCACACAGGAAGCCGCCCAGCATAGCAACTTCATCTATCTCAAGGGTTATTCAGAAGCATTATCGGATGCTATCTATAACTCTGGAGATCTTTTCCTGATGCCCAGCTCATTCGAGCCCTGTGGTATTAGCCAGATGCTGGCGATGCGAGCAGGCCAGCCCTGCCTGGTGCATGCAGTCGGTGGCTTGTGTGACACAGTAAAGCACAATGAAACAGGTTTTGTTTTTACTGGCGCTAACCTGCTGGATCAGGCTAATCATATGGTCGAGGGATTTAAGCTGGCTCTGGAAATGTTTCATACTGATCCGGAACAATGGAAAGCAATATCCAGCAGGGCGGCAGAACAGCGATTCTTATGGTCGGATGCAGCCGAGGAATATACTCGTTTGCTCTATTCGTTATGATATCTGGCTGTAGCGCTCGTTTTATTTCCCCGTGCCCTGCTCATCTATCTTGCGTTGTGTTTCCCTGTTATTTGCACGATGGCCCTTGTCATTGATGTGACGGATTTGACGCAGCCCCTCGCCGTATAGTTTGTAGGCCTGAGCGAAGCCACGCACATAGCTGCCTGAATGCGGTTCAATTCGAAACAGGTGAAAATCGGTTAAAGATCTAAGCATCTGTATCAGGCTACCGAAGCGTTGTTCGAATAGATCGAGAATGCGGTTAAAGTGTTCGCTGTCTCGTTCAATCTCGTTTGCAGAGCATTCAAGCGTCATACGCTGGCGTGCGAACAGGTTCTGTGCCTGCGCCTCATTCTCTATAAACATCAGGCTGACCTTTGCAGAGCGCATGAGGTTTTCGGTATGCCGTGCCAGTTCACTGATATAAACATAGTAGGCAGAGTCCTGGAACACATACACAGCGTAGCTTGCATCTGGATGGCCGTCGGCACTGATGGTGGCCATCATCACTGAATCAAACTCCTCCGGAAAGTGGATGTATTCTTCACGTATGGATTCCAGATCCATTGCGGTATCAGACATGGTTGTCTCCAAAGTAACTATGGACGCTAGCCTACCGTTATTAAGTACACAAGAAAAGCCGGATATGGCATGCACCATAAGGTGATCAAAAGCATCAGTGGTTGTCCCGGGTAATGCTGTATTTATTGTCAGGTTCTTCGGTTTGTAAGGCTCTCCTGGCAGTCTTGCGTGAAGTGACCGTTGCATCTGGGCGAGATTAAAAATTGGGTGTTAAATTCAAAAAGACTCAATTTAACTGTCATCAATGGCATCAAAGAGGCTCATTTAATTATTTCTTAACGTTAGAGCCGGTATGTTTAGCAGGCTGTTTGCAGCTGTGTCTGTAGAGATTGAATGATCAAAAGGTAGGCAAGAGGTGAGTAGAGTTCATAATTCTCTGATTGCTTTAAGTTTAATTTAACGGAGTATCCGTAAAATATCGCCTAAGCTATAGACAAACTTCAAACAGATTTCAGGTTATAGAGTTATGAATAAACAGACATCAGAACAAAATCACGCTAAGGCGGAAGTGCAAAGCAAAATGGTATGGGATCTTCCAGTCAGGGTTTTTCACTGGTCGCTGGTATTGTTATTTTTCACAGCCTGGTTCACGGGCGAAGATGATCGCTGGCTGGATATCCATATCTTTGCGGGTTATGCGATTTTAGCTTTGATTGTATTTCGTTTTGCATGGGGGTTTAGCGGTACGCATTTCGCCCGCTTTAAACAGTTTAGTTATAGCTTCAGCGAAGCATGGGATTACGTCCTTAAAGCGTTAAAGGGCCATCCTCCGCGCTACATTGGGCATAATCCTGCGGGTAGCTGGGCGATATATCTGCTATTGCTGGGGATTTTTCTGGTCGTCTTTAGCGGTTTCTTTGTATTTGGTGGTGAAGAAGGGCATGGCCCTGCAGCTTCTCTGGTTTCAAATCCATTGGGGTGGATAGCAAAGAATATTCACAACGGTCTGGCAACTGCGATGATGACTCTGGTAGCTGTGCATGTGGCTGGTGTTGTTTTCGAAAGTTATCACCTTAAGGAAAAGCTGGTACTGAGTATGATCAATGGCCGAAAACTGGTGTCAGAAAATATTCCTGAAGTTTCTCCGCGTAAGGGTGTGGCTGTGGCTATGGTGACGATATTATTGCTATATCTGCTATCTGCAGGGATTGGCCTGATACCGGGTAAGGAGGCGTTCGAATCTCAGTTTACCGGTCAACCACTGGCGACACTGGATGTCTGGGAAGAAGAATGTGGAAGCTGTCATCTTCCCTATCATCCAAGCCTGTTACCTGCGAGCTCCTGGGTAGCGCTCATGAAAAAACAGGATGAGCATTTTGGCGAAGACCTGATGATAGATGGCGAAGTAATCAATCAGTTGACCGATTTTGCAATAGCCAATTCGGCTGAGCATGGAGAGACCGAAGCAGCACGAAAAATCATGGATAGAATGAAGCCGTCGCTGACGCCTTTACGAATTAGCGAAACCCGCTACTGGCTCGACAAGCATGAAGAGATTGCTGATGAAACCTGGCAGCAAAGCAATGTGAATGGCAAAGGCCAATGTGATGCCTGCCATAGCGATGCCATGCAGGGCTGGTTTGAGGATTCGAAAATGACTATTCCTGATGCGCCCCAAAAGTGATCGGTTTGACAGGTTGATTACAAAAACGGGAATTTTTAATCTGCCCTGAGAGGGGTTTTTAACACAATAGTTAGGTAACAAAGTTATGATTTCACGAGCATTAAAATTAATTACTACGATTAGTCTACTGGTCGGACTGGCGCAGGCCAATGCAGCCACTGATCCGGGTGCAGTTATATATCACAATGAATGTAGCCAGTGTCATGTGGCTTACCCAACGCAATTTTTACCGACAGCCTCATGGGATGCTGTGATGAATAACCTGGCTGACCATTTTGGCGATAATGCAGAGCTCAGTGCTGAAGACACTGCTGCGGTAAAGTCATTCTTAGACAGGAATAACTACGATCAATCGCGCATCAAACGCCGATATGGGAATCGTTTCGATAGCAAGGGAACAGTGCTTCGTTTGACTGAGAC
>JBNKPX010000166.1:0-3072 GCA_050295575.1 Gammaproteobacteria bacterium
CCTGCATGTTCGCGTAATAGCAAAAGCATGCCGAGCGCAGAACTATCAAGATAATCAGTCCCTGAAAGGTCTACGATATAATCAACTCCTGTACCTTGCGTGTCGACGTAAGAGGTTCTAAATTCGTCGTATAGTTGGAAGTCAAATTTCCCTGACACGGCAATTGTAATAATTTTTCCGTCACCAGAAACCGTACTATTAATTGGCATAAATAAAGATCCTGTATTATTTTTGAATAGATTTGCTGGGTTTTGCGCCCTTTCGTTTATATGTATGCTATTTAGCATAGCAGCTAGCTAGACTTTTTGAACAGAAAATTAGCTGCTTTAGTATTCTGCCATATCCAATAATCATTAGGCTATGTTTAGTTAGCATTATGCTGCAATAAATCACCGCGAATTAGCATTCGCATGATGCTAATCAAATAGCAACTCACAACCTTCAAAACATCTCTATACCGGCCTGATCCATTGAGCCTTGATTCACAGCTTTATTCAGCGTTTCATCCTGTTCCTGTTTGAGTCAATTTCAACACCGAAAAGGCTTCGTCCATTTTCCCGGAAATATCATCCTGGAATCCACAGTTGGACGAGTTGTGGTGCGTTTGAGGTGGTATAAATCAAGGCGCGACGACGCGCAATAGCAAGAAGCTATTCCAGGGAGTTACAAAGCTACCGCATCACTGCTCTCGCCCTTTACCTATGTCCCTATAGGCAAAGCTACCGCGTCCTGCTCTCGCTCCTTAAACTTGATATTAATTTTACTGGATACCCATTATGACAAAGAATTTACTCCCCATCTTGATATTACTGTTTAGTACTCAGGTCCTTGCGATCGAATTTCCTATTGAAATATCAGAATACATCGATGATGTAAAAATAGATGCTTTTATCAATAAAGAAGATTTGGAAAAAACCAGCCAGTGGACACCTTTCGAATCGTCGCCACCTCTCACTATCAATCAGGCATTAACTGCGATACTGAATGATGAAAAGTCTGAGATTAATCTCAATAATGCTAGCGTTATCGGCGTGGAATTAAAACCAGTTCCCCATCACAAATCATACTGGCATTATCTGGTTAAGATAAAAACCATATCGGAAGAAGGTTCTGAACCCCATTTTTTTATTGTGCTAATGGATGGCAAAGTGATTCCTGCAATAAAAGAACCCGACTCAATTAAATAACCCCCCAGGTTGTACTAAATTTTAGCTATATCTTGGGTTCACCAGGGGAATGAACCAGGTAATGACCCTGTTAACTTTACTTCTCTGTGAACTCCGTGTGCTCGGCAACTGCTCGGCTCTGGCTTCCCTGCTTCGCCCTAACACCTAAATCCATTTAAGCGTCCTGCGTTGCCCTACTTACGAGCATCCATGCCCTAATCAATGGTGAAAGGTTTTTGATTATTTACGGCTACATATCCCGTCGTTCAACCAGCTCTGGGTCAGCAGTAATGGCTCGATAGATTTCAATCCTGCAGCCTTCCTCTGCCGGTGCATCGAGTTTTGTTACCTTGCCAAATATACCGACCTTTTGTTTTTCCAGATCAATATCGGGAAATTGATCCAGTAATCCTGAGTGCTCAATAGCCTGTCTCACGCTACTGCCATCAGGAATTTCCAGTTTTAGCCAGACCTGTTTGAATTTGTCTGCATAGGCTACGCCAACATTCATAACATCTATACTCCTTAGCTATTAAGCTGTTGCCAGAACCGGCTGTTGACGTTCGGCCAGGCGTTTGTCCAGTATCCTTTTGCCGGCGAGTAGAAATCCCAAAACCAGAAATCCACCGGGGGGCAGAATGATCAGTAGAAAACCTTTGTAGTCAGGGATTAGCACCATCTCCAGATGATGCGCCCAGGATCCTAGCAGTAATGATGCATTAGCAAATAAGGTGCCACTGCCAATAATCTCACGTGTAGCACCCAGTATCATCAGAGCAAGTGTAAAACCCAGTCCCATCATTAGCCCATCCATAATGCTCGGGAGTACCTGATTACGAGAAGCAAAGGATTCGGCTCGTCCCAGGATTGCACAGTTAGTTACGATAAGCGGAATAAACAGACCGAGTACCTTATGCAGATCATGCACCCAGGCATTCATTGCCATATCTACCATAGTGACCAGTACGGCGATGATTAATACGAAAACAGGGATACGAACCTGTGGCGTGATGATGCCGCGTAGAACCGCTATGCAAAGTCCTGATGCAGCCAGTACCACGGTAGTGGCGAGCCCCATGCCCAGGCCATTACTGGCGGTGCCGGTAACTGCTAGCAAGGGACATAGTCCCAATGCCTGCACGAATATTATATTGTTGTCCCATAGGCCATCTTTGGCGATGCTTGAGTATTGATTACTCATCTGCTTTCTCCGTACTATCGAGGGATGACACGACTACACTGTTATCTGATTGATCAGGGATTGAGATTAATCGACTACGATTTGCCTTAAAAAACTCCAGGCCTTCGGTAATGCCTTTAACCACTGCGCGTGGAGTGATGGTGGCACCGGAAAATGCATCGAATCGTCCACCGTCTTTTTTTACTTTCCATTCGGCTTTTGGCGGGTTACCCAGAGACAGACCGTTAAAATCAAAAATCCAGTTACTTTTCTTTTCTTCAATTTTGTCACCCAGGCCGGGGGTTTCTGAGTGAGCAATGACGCGAACGCCAAGTATCTTTCCATCGCTATCCACGCCGATAATCATCTTGATCTCATCAGCAAAACCCTGTTCTGAAATCTGCCAGGCCAGGGCGCTGACCTGTGAACCCTTGAATCCACGGTAAATCTTGATCGTGTGATTTTTCTGGTCGGAGACTTGCAGTATGTTATCCAGCAGGTTGTTGTCATATAAATTATCGGGTATTACCTGACTGAGTGATTGCAGCAGGTCTTCTTTAAGGCGTTCATCAATAGCATCTCTGGTGGCTATATTGCCAGACACTAAAAATACCGATGCAAAGGTGGCGAAGCCACCCAGCAGCATGGCCTGGTAACCTATGCGTTTTCTGTATGCGGGTTCCTGTGGTGTGCTCATGATGCGCTCTCTTTACTGCCTTCACTGGG
>JBNKPX010000167.1:0-2949 GCA_050295575.1 Gammaproteobacteria bacterium
ACCATCATTTCAACCGCAATCATGGCATCATCCACAAGCAGCCCCAGCGCGATAATGAGTGCGCCCAGAGAAATTCGCTGTAATGAAATGCCGCTATACTCCATCACCAGAAAAGTTATCGCCAGAACCAGAGGGATAGAAATGGCCACCACCAGACCGGCTCGCAGGCCAAGACTGATAAAGCTGATTGCAAGAACGATGGCCACCGCTTCAAACAGAGCCT
This sequence comes from Gammaproteobacteria bacterium, assembly GCA_050295575.1. Taxonomy (GTDB): domain Bacteria; phylum Pseudomonadota; class Gammaproteobacteria; genus JACNJF01. The sequence continues at coordinate 224 of JBNKPX010000167.1, forward strand.
GAGTGAAACCAGATACCGCTTCTTCAACCACTGCCGGTTGATCAGATACCTGCCCTATTTCGACACCAACCGGCATCTCGGCAATAATATTTTGCATCTGCTTATGCAGTGCGTCACCAAATTCCAGCAGGTTTGCGCCGGTCTTCATACCTATAGCCAGAGCGATAGCATCCTTACCATTGTATCGAAACAGAGAGCTCGGTGGATCGGCATAGCCACGCCTGATAGTAGCGACATCCGTTAACGGAAAAAAGCGATCATTAACACGCAGATTAATGCTGCGTAAGCTGTCCTCGGAAGTGAACTGGCCGCTAACGCGAAGTGCAATTCGCTCTGGCCCATTCTGAGAAAAACCCGATGCTGTAACTGCATTTTGAGCCTTCAACGTGGATAGCACAGCCAGCTTGTCAATACCCAGAGCTGCAATCTTGCGAGTAGAAAATTCGAGGTAAATCACCTCTTCCTGAGCGCCTATAATATCTACCTTACCAACATTCGGCACATGCAATACCTGAGCACGAGCCTCTTCAACATAGTCCCTTAATTGACGTTGACTTAGACCATCACTGGTGAAAGCGTAGATGTTTCCAAAAACATCTCCAAATCGATCATTATAAAAGGGGCCAATGACACCACTGGGAAAACTGCCTTTAATGTCAGCAATCATATTGCGTATCTTGACCCAGGTAGGCGACACATCCTTTGCTTTTGTAGTCGCTAACAGGTTAACGAAAACAATAGTCTTACCGGCAGTCGTAATACTTTTGGTAAAATCCAGCGAGTCCAGTTCTTCGAGCTTCTTTTCTATGCGGTCGGTTACCTGTTTGGTCACTTCTTCGGCAGAGGCACCAGGCCATTGAGCCTGGATCAGCATCGTTTTAATGGTAAAGTTAGGGTCTTCCTCACGTCCCAGGTTTAGATAGGACATAAAACCAGCAACCAGGAAAACAATCATAAAATACCAGACCAGCGAACGGTGCTCTAATGCCCAGTCAGAAAGGTTGAACTTTTTCATAATGCCCCCGCTTCATCGATTCTAACCTGTTGCCCATCCTGCAAACTATGGACACCAGCAACTGCAACCCTTTCGCCCGTTTGAAGACCGGAAAGTATGATCACATTTTCATTACTATTATCTTTGTTTTTTAAAGACACTTTTCGACGCAACACTGTGTTTGTATCAGGGTCGACTACCCAGACAGTACTGGTTACACCTTCCTGCAATATGGCCGATTGAGGCAGTATGATCTGTGGCTCTACTTTGGTTGTTGCTGAGGCAGTCACGATGGTGCCCAGGCGGAAAGATGGCGGCGGATCAAGCAGGCTAATTTTAACCCTATGAGTACGAGTCGTCGCATCAGACTGCGGTGCAATTTCACGAACCGTACCGGAAGCCTGTATTGAAGGCTCTAGCTGTAATGATATTTCAAACATAGCTCCCGGTTTAATGGCTGCTATTTCATCTTCAGGTACATCTATAATGACATCGCGTAAATCGGGTCGCGCCTCAATAAACGCAGTTTCACCCGCAGAAAGTACCTGACCAACCTCCGCCGATACAGCCGTAATCACTCCGTCAAATTCAGCATGCAGCTGAGCATAGCTAAGCTGTTCTCTGGCTTTGGCAAGATTAGCCTTCGCTCTGGCAACGGATGCTTCGGCGCTTTCCTTGACCAGTAACGCATTTTCATATTCCGCCTGAGATGCAGAGTCCACCTGCGACAACTGGAATTGACGACGCTCACTCAGGTTGGCGTTTCTTAACTCTGCTTCGGTATTTGAAAGTTCTGCCTCTGCGCTACGAACAGACAACTCCAGAACCAGAGGGTCGATCATTGCTAGCAGCTGGCCTTTTTTTACAATATCGCCAATATTAGCTTCTCGTTTGATCACTCGACCTAACAGCCTGAAACCCAGTTCAGCTTCTATACGTGGCTCAACGGTACCTGCGAACTGTATCCGGGTTTCCGCCTCAGGCATGACAAGCACTGAAAGTAGAGGCCTCACAACGTTTTTTGACTCCGCCTCTTTATCTTCACATCCCGACAAAAATGCTGGAACAATCAGTGACAGAAATAAAAGATTACGCCAGCTCATATTGTCTCCTTGTTAAGGATAGATACCTGCAGACCTTTGCGTAATAATTTTCCGCCTTCGCTGACGACCAGATCGCCATCCTTTAAGCCATCGCTTACAGCAAACAGGCCTGTTTCATAGTCTGAGACCTGAACCGCTTGCAGTGAAACCTTGCTACTATCTGGGTCGATTATCCAGACTGCCGGTTTACCACCAATTGAAGCCATTGCACTCCATGGGAGCAGCATGACCTGTTTGGACTGGTAAGAAAATCGTCCGGTGACAATGGCACCCCATGGCATGATAGAGCCATGCTCACCCAGATCGACCTTGACCCGAATAGTACCTGTTGATGCATCTATGGTGGGAGACACTTCCCGTACAGTCGCGCTGATGCTTATGGAGGGGTCTGACAGCAGGGAAACTTCAATTCTGCCATCTGACTGATTATTCAGAAATAGCGATTCAAACACATTGAATACCGCGTCACGCTTGCCCTCATGCGCCAGGGTGAATACAGTCTGTGCTGCCTGCTGAACCTGACCCACTTCAGCGTTACGTGCCGTAATAATGCCATCTGCATCAGCCCTCAGGTCAGTAAAACTCAGGGTATCTTTAGCACTGGCAAGAACCGCTCTCGCAGCATCTAC
>JBNKPX010000168.1:0-2881 GCA_050295575.1 Gammaproteobacteria bacterium
TAAATTTTTTGGAACGGATGGAATTCGTGGTCGTGTAGGTCAGGAACCTATGACGGCTGATTTTATTATGAAGCTGGGTTGGGCGGCAGGTAAGGTGCTTGGCAAGCAGGGTGACGGCCATGTGGTAATCGGCAAGGATACCCGGATATCAGGCTATATCTTTGAGGCTTCGCTGGAAGCAGGTCTGGCTGCAGCTGGACTGGATGTAACCTTGATGGGCCCTATGCCGACACCGGCAGTTGCTTATATGACTCAGGCGCAGCGTGCCACTGCAGGTATCGTTATTAGTGCATCGCATAACCCTTACTACGATGATGGAATTAAATTCTTTAGCGGCGATGGCTATAAGTTACCCGATTCGGTAGAGCATGAAATAGAAGATATGATGGACCAGCCCATGCTGATGGTGGAATCCAAGGACTTGGGTAAGGTTTATCGGATGGAGGATTCCAGAAGTCGCTATATTGAATTTTGCAAAAACTCGATCCCATTTCGAACCACTCTGAAGGGAATGAAGGTTGTATTAGATTGTGCGAATGGTGCAACCTATCATGTCGCGCCGCACATTTTCCGCGAACTAGGCGCAGAAGTTATCGAGATGGGCGTATCTCCAGATGGTTTGAATATCAACAAGGATTGTGGCGCACTATATCCGCAGAATATGCGTTCACTGCTGCTTGAAAATCAGGCCGATCTGGGTATTGCCTTCGATGGTGATGGAGACCGGGTGATGATGATGGATGCTGGTGGCGAAGTCATGGATGGTGACGAAATACTGTTTGTTATCGCACGTAATCAGCAGCTCAGTGGTCAACTTGAGGGCGGCGTTGTCGGTACCCTGATGACTAATCTAGGCCTGGAGCATGCGCTGGCTGATCTAAAAATCCCATTTCAACGTGCTAATGTCGGTGATCGTTATGTGATGGAAAAGCTTTTAGCGAATGGCTGGTATCTGGGAGGAGAGTCTTCCGGGCATATTATATCTCTCAATCAAACTACTACGGGCGATGGCATAATTGCTGCGTTACAGGTTCTCGAATCGATGGTGAACAATAAACAGACGTTGTCCGAATTACGGCAAGGTATGAGCAAATACCCTCAATGTATGGTTAATGTTCCTGTTGCTTCGAAAATAGATCCTGGAGATTTCCCTCTGATTTCAAAAGCGGTAGAACTTGCTGAGCAGGAATTAGTTGATAAGGGCCGAGTACTATTAAGACCTTCCGGTACCGAGCCCCTGATAAGGGTTATGGTTGAGGGGCAGGATGCAGCTCAGGTAGAGTCGCTTGCCCATCGAATCGCAGATGTAGTCGTTGAATCTGCCGGAGCCGACTGAAAGCTGGCAGGATTTTTTTTAAAAGAGAACACATAAACATTGATTTATCGGCCAGACACAAGTACCCTTTGCGCCCATTTTTAAAGACATAATAATAGATAACAGAGGAACTGGACATGCGTCGGACACTGATAGCTGGGAACTGGAAAATGAATGGCTCACTAGAAAGTATTGGTGAGTTAATGGATGGCATTAAGGCAGGTTTAGCAGAAGTGACGAATGCAGATATGGTGGTATGTCCACCAGCAATCTATCTGATGAAAGTGAAATCGCATATTGCTGATACAGCTATCGGTCTGGGTTCGCAGAATATCTGTGATCAGGAAAGTGGCGCCTTTACCGGTGAGCTTGCTCCTGCAATGTTAAAAGAAGCAGGCTGTAAATATGCGATTATTGGTCACTCTGAGCGACGTTCACTGTATGGTGAGAGTGATGATCTGGTGGCTCGACGTTTTGCGATGGCAGTGGCTTCAGCCGTGACTCCGATTTTATGTATCGGTGAAACGCTGGAAGAGCGTGAGTCGGGTGTAACTGAGCAGGTTGTTTCACGCCAGTTGGATGCGGTTATTGATACACAGGGTATCGATGCTATAGCTCACTGTGTTATTGCTTACGAGCCTGTATGGGCTATTGGTACCGGAAAAACGGCTTCACCTGAGCAGGCACAGGCTGTGCATGCTTATATCCGAAGCAAGCTGGCAGCACTAAGTGCAGAAGTTGCAGACAAGGTGCAGATTTTATACGGAGGTAGTATGAATGCAGCGAATGCGGCAGAATTATTATCTCAGCCCGATATTGATGGTGGTTTAATCGGTGGGGCATCTTTAAAGGCGGCTGATTTTCTTGCTATTGGCAAGTCGGCCTGATTATTTAATTTGAGAGTTTTATGCAAAACTTAAATGCTTTATTACTAATCGCACAGGTATTATTATCTGTTTCATTAATTGCCCTAATTCTGTTACAGCATGGTAAGGGTGCTGATGCCGGTGCTGCGTTTGGTAGTGGTGCGTCAGCTACTGTTTTTGGTGCAAAAGGTTCGGGAAATTTTCTGACCAAAAGCACGGCGATTCTGGCGACATTATTTTTTCTGACCTGCCTTGCTCTGGCTTATATGTCTAGCCATCGAGAAGGTCCGACTAGTCTGGTTGACTCCATCGTCGAAACTCAGGCTGTTGAACAGGCTGCTCCCATGATGGAACAGACTGAGGCAACTACAGATTTACCTCCTACGGTTGAAGATCCTGCTGCTGGTACAACTCCAGCTCAAACAGATCTACCTCCTTCAGAGTAAAAAGCACAAGCCGATGTGGTGGAATTGGTAGACACGCTATCTTGAGGGGGTAGTGGCCTAAGGCTGTGCCGGTTCGACTCCGGCCATCGGCACCATATTAAGTGACTGAAATGCATTGGCTGCGTTATTGATCGCACCAACTTCAGCTAGTCGAACCGGCTCCGGTTCGAATACAGACCCCATCCCTGGGGTCTGCCCTACGGGTTGCTCGCAGGCTCGCGATTCAAAACCGTTCCGGACGGTTTTGTCCGGCC
>JBNKPX010000169.1:0-2778 GCA_050295575.1 Gammaproteobacteria bacterium
GGGGCCCTTTGTCAGTATCAATTGTGCAGCTATCCCGTCAGCATTGATCGAATCAGAGTTGTTTGGGCATGAAAAAGGCGCCTTTACAGGTGCGGTCAGTACCAAGCAGGGCAAGATAGAACTGGCATCAGGCGGCACGTTATTTCTGGACGAAATTGGTGATATGGACCTTGATCTACAGGCCAAGTTACTCAAGGTGCTGGAGTATAAGGTAATACAACGGGTGGGGGGCAGTAAGGATATTAATGTTGATGTCAGAATACTGGCCGCCACACATAAAAACCTGCAGGAAGCGGTGAATGAAAACCGCTTTCGGCTCGACCTTTTCTATCGTCTGAATGTTTTCCCTATCCGTTTGCCGCCACTGCGCGCGCGCAGAGGAGACGTCCCAATACTGTGTCGATTTTTTCTTAACCTGGCCAATGAAGAATATGGTCGTCAGCAGAGTTTTACTACCGGAGCCTTAAGAATTATGGAGCAGTACCCGTGGCCGGGCAATATCAGGCAGCTTGAAAATCTGGTTAAACGGGCAGTGTTGTTATGTGTAGATAGTCAGATATCACAGGAGCTGATACAACAGGTTCTGGATGATGAGGTGGGTGTAAATTCGCCAGAGATACAGGGTGTTACAGAGCAGCCGCAAGCAATAAATTTAGAGACCTCAATGCCTGTAGTAGATTTCAACCCCAGCTCTTTGGCAACCGATGGATTGCGGCCCTATTTAAGGGTGAGAGAGGATGAGTCCGAGCAAATCCTGCAGGCTCTGGCACAGCAGCAGGGTAATAAGACGCGTGCAGCGATGAGTCTGGGTATGACGCCGCGTCAGTTCCGCTATCGGATTAAGAAATTGAAGCTGGATGTTTGACATTGTCCAGTGACATTGATGACAAAGTGTTCCTAAACAATGGACAATGTCGACAAAGAGCTTTGTTGTGGCTGATGAGTGATCCTTGTATTTTATCTAAGCGATTGATTTAAAAGGAATATTAGTTATCTGGCTCGACCGTTGCAATATCTCCAGTATGTTTAACTAATAACCATTTGGAGAATTAACATGAGTGTAAATCAACAAACAATCGCAAAAAATATGAGCTGCCTGCGTCCACTGGATAGTGATGGTTTAAAAGAGCTGGGTGAAAAAGGTAAGGCAAATCCGGAATCAGTAGTGACTCTGAAGGCAAAGACCGTATGTGAAGGTCAATTTCGTATGCAAACCTATGTGCGTGATCTTGAGCCTATGCTGATCGATGAGCCTCCTCATTTATTAGGCGAAAACAAGGCGCCAAATCCATCTGAAGCGGTACTGGCTACGCTGGGTGCCTGTCTTGCAGTGGGTGTACATGCCAACGCGACTGCTCGTGGTATCAAACTAAGTAAACTGGAATTAGAACTGGAAGGCGATATCAATGTAACCGCCGTATGGGGAACTGGAGATCTGGATGAAGCCAAGACGCTGGGCTTTTCAGCAGTGCGAGTGAAGATTGATGCAGAAGGAGATGCCAGCAAAGAGCAGATCGATGAAATTATCGGACATTCTAATGTATGGTCTCCAGTTGCAAATACTCTGCGTAACAATGTAGCACTGGAAGTGACACCCGCTTAATTGCTGGTATTAAAGGAGCCATAGCCATGACTGAAACAGCAATGAATATGACCGATGATCTGTTATCGGTGGATGAACTGATAGTCGCGACTCAGCAGATTGTTGATACTAATCTAAAGCCTTTAACTAACAAGATTGATATTGAAGGATATTATCCTGAAGAAATCTTACGTCGACTTGGACCTATAGGTGCCTTTAAACAGCACCTGCCTTTTGCACGCCCAGATGGTGCACATGATATGGGTGCAGCTATTCAGGCTATGGCTACCGTCTCGCATGAATGCCTGTCGACCGGGTTTACTATGTGGTGTCAGGATACCTGTGGATGGTATCTGCAAAATGCAGAAAATTCAGAGGTACGTGACATCTGGTTACCAAAGGTTTCTAGCGGTGAGGTACTCGCGGGTACCGGTATGTCGAATACTATGAAGGCATTTGCCGGTATTGAGCCTCTACGTCTGAAAGGTAAGAAAGTTGACGGTGGATATATCGTCAATGGTTCTCTGCCCTGGGTATCTAATCTGGGAGAGAATCACGTCTTTGGTACCTTATTCGAACTGGAAGGTGCAAATGGTCGTTCGGTAATGACACTGGTTGATTGTTCAACGGAGGGTTTTACACTCAGGCTTTCCGCGCATTTTACTGCACTTGAAGGTACTCGTACTTTTGCCTGCATCTTCGACAATGTTTTCATTCCAGATTCAATGATTATCGATCATGATGGTGCAGCATTCCTGCAACGCATTCGTGCTGGTATGGTATTGCTGCAATTTGGTATGGGTGTTGGCAATATTCAATCCTGTATTGATATCAGCCGTGAAGTAGAGCCTTTGTTAGGTCATGTGAATTGTTATCTGGAAGATAGACCTGATGAACTTCAGGAAGAGCTGGATGACGCTGTTGAGGCTACTCTGGCACTGGCTGAGGATCCATTTGAAACTTCGGATGAGTTTTTCCGCGAGATTTTGCAACTGCGTCTGGCTGCCGGTGAACTAGCCATTCGGGCTTCTCAGTCAGCTATGATGCACACGGGTGCAAAGGGGTATCTGAAGGAAGCTCCCGCACAGAGGAAACTACGTGAGTCGTATTTTATTGCCATCGTAACACCGGTAATAAAACATCTGCGTAAAGAACTCGACACCGTAGCAGTCGCAGCCTGATCCTAATCACGAGGG
>JBNKPX010000170.1:0-2691 GCA_050295575.1 Gammaproteobacteria bacterium
GTATCGTCAGAAGTGGATAGGTCGAAAGCAGTATCGCGGACACCCATTTCAAATGAACCAAAATCACCTTTTAAACCGACAGAGTAAAGACGATTCACAATATTTCCGTTCCTGCTATCCGAAAAACGCAGTTCATAGGAAGCCAACCCGGTCAAACCGTTACCCAGGTCGATATCGCCTTTGGCTTTAACGCGGGAAGCCTGGTCTTGCAGGGAGGTGTCACCGTCGCCTTCGGTGGTATGAACCAGGCCGTAGCGTAGTGAACCGGTGATTTCGCCGGCCATGGCGAATGGTGCCGCAAGTATCGTCGCGACTGATAGAGCAATTGCTGATTTTTTCATTAAACGCATACCTCTCGTGTGTTTATGTGGAAGTTCTAATAATTTGAGAAGTTGCATCGCTTTTCAGACTAAGCTGTAAAACAATGAAACCCTCCTGTTTTAGATATTTGTCGCATATCTATAATCTTCGCGACTGAAACCAGGGCTTCGGCCGAACCTGAAACCTTAAAAAACCAGACCAGTTTCAATACCTCCAGGGGATTGCGCTGGAACTGTTGTTTGCTGGTTAGCTGAAGTTATCAGGAAGTAACATCATATGAGCCATCCAGACGAATAAACTGTTGTTTGGCCCCCTATATAAAATTTTATCTTTGGAATTCAGAAGCAAATTTAATGACTTATTTTCGTAAGGGGTAATTGAGGAAAAGCGACTGTATCAATGAGACACATTCTTGTTCAGCTGCGATCGAAGAACGCGACTACTTTTTAAAAAAACGCTGGTGCAGAATATATAAAAAAGGAAAACCATCGTGGCGCTTCTGCATGTTTAGACTAAAAGCATTTATTGCATGGCTGATTTCAATTTTACCTGCCAATAAATGGTATCAGAGTGAGGAACAGCCGGGCAGTATTCGTTGTGATTTCGGCAATACCTAAGAAATCCTTGATTAATTCAGAGGTTCCTGAGGCACAGGGATGTGCCAGCCAAAATAGGCTTTACGTTTGTAAAAGAGCGCATTGTACAACTGGTTAAAATAGTTGATCAGCCGCCAAATATGCGGGTCATCTGGAGATGGTATTTAAGAAATGGAGATTGAATAACTATGAATACTATCATGATTCATTTCGTGTTACTCAGCTTCTAACTGCGCCCCCTTTAATAACTTTTGCACTATAAGTAGGAGTCATTTTTAGGATGTCGCAAGACTGAAAACCAGCATCAAAAAACTAACCGAAGTATTCCTACATATTATCGCTGCGCTTGCTCTTTATAGCATCAGGGCAAGCGCAGCAACAATCATTATTAACGATAAAACACTTCCAGATTTTTAATATATGCCAGCCCTCGAACTGAGTCGGAAAGTTTTTTCGAAATAGCGAGGGCATCATCAAACGCAGATAAAATACTTAAGGATAAAATCACCTGAATGCGCACCTTGCCATCAAGGTAATGAAAAACCACATCTTCGATTTTGCTGGTTTCCACTACTTTGTCCCAGCATTGTTTCAAATCAGACATTATTTCATTCCTAAGTGGCAAATCTGAACTTTTTGGGCTTTCTTCGTCATCCTCAGGGTCAATATGAATGAGCACCTGACTAATATCTGAAAATTCTCTGGTAAGCTCTTTACTCACTTCGTCCCCTATTCTATGTCCTTCTGAAACACTCAGCTGTGGTGCCACCTCAACATGCACATCCAACAGTGCCTCTGCGCCCATTTGTCTCGTACGCAGCATATGCATGCGTTGAACCCCTGGAATCTCGGCAATGTGCGCACTAATGCTTTCAACTTTATCGGGATCAAGACCTTTATCGACGAGTTGCTCAATACTCTCTTTAGCGATCTCCCAACCAATTTTTGCAACCATCATAGAGACGATAACTGCAGCCGCCGCATCCAGGTAGGGGAATCCCGCTATACTACCAGCAATACCCACCAGAACAACAATGGACGAAACCGCATCGCTACGATGATGCCAGGCATTGGCTTTAAGCAGAGAAGAGTTAAAGCGATTGGCATAAACCATGGTATAACGATATAAAGCCTCTTTGGACAAAACTGAAAGCAGGGCGACCCAGATTGTTATACTCTCTGGAGTTAAAACCTGGCCAGAGGTTAGACGTTCCAGCGCATCAATAACAATACCTATTCCAACAGCAATTAATATTCCTCCTAAAACAGCAGCGAATGCCGTTTCAATACGCGCATGACCATAAGGATGATCATCATCTGGAGTTTGATTGCCGTGTTTGGCCGCAAAAACAACCAGCCCATCACTGAGTAAATCGGAAAATGAATGAATTCCATCCACAATCAGTGCGTGAGAATGACCAGTAGTACCGATAATGATTTTAAAAACAGCCAGGATAAAATTCACTACCGCACCAACGACAGTCACTCGTGTGGTGGCCTTATAACGTTCGGTTAATGCTTGTTGTTCTGTTGACATATTAATTCGCTCATTCGTTTAGACTTAAAAAAAACCTGGTTTCTAATTTAACCGCCTGAGTATTGACTAACCTAGCGTATGACTGGCCAGGGCATAGACATAATCAGGCGAGTTTTCGGGGCCATAGGCTTGCCCTTTGGTCATAGGAATGACCGTATCGTATTTCTCAAGGCCCATTGCGATTAGCAACTGGCCCAAATCTTTATGGCGCTCATCCACATCCATGCGCAGAAATTG
>JBNKPX010000171.1:0-2670 GCA_050295575.1 Gammaproteobacteria bacterium
GGAATCCACCAATAACGGATCTACTTTATTACGACTGGTAATATTTGGATCTCCTACACCAGCCATCAGCCTGTCACCCGAATACGGGTCAATCATAGACCCTTCATAGTCGACACCGATAAAATCCGTGACCCTCTGCATTACCGTCTTCGGATCGCGGACCAGACCGTCGTACTGAACCCTCATTTTCCTATCAGCAGGTATGCCAGACAAAAACTCCTGGGTAATGCCATTTTGCTCACGCCAGTCGGATTCAAATAACTTTAGCCTGGTCAAACGATCCTCTTTGCCACTGCTGACCCTCGTCTTAATGATGTTCCGCATCCTATCCAAAGACTCGATCACCGCCCCCGGATGACGAACCAAGTGTATAAATTTTGGCTCCTTAAACATCTGTTCCGCCTGGTCCATGCGAGCTTTTAGTCTTACTATAGAAGGAGACTTATCGACGAGGATCGACTTATTACTTGAAGAATGAATCAGTTCATATACTCGATATATTTGGATATCCTTAACTGTCAGCTTCGTCAACATAGCGAACGCCTGATCTTCAGACATGCTCATTTGGCTAGCGAGCGTCTGCACAAGCCCATACAGTCTCCACGTATTCCCACTCTCCGCAAAAAAACGCTCTCGCGATCGCATACTATTGTGTCCAATGAGATGCAGTTCAGGAGGAGCATTTAAATCCGAGTGCCCTGCGAGCATGATCCTAAATAGTGTGCTCCCTGAACGGGGACTACTGAGAACAAACACTGTGGGATGTTCAATTTGTTTATCTGGCGGAATGGACAGTAAATCTTTCCTACGGCGATATTGGTCGCTTCCAGCTTGTTCAGGCTGGCCCATTTTCTCAATAAGCTTGCCGCACAGGCCGCCGACGGTCTCACTGACGGCTATCTCATCTGGATACAAACCCTCTATTCCAAGGGTTTGGCGAACAAAAGGATTGATCTCATCCCAGAGTTCAATTCTATTCCTCCACTCCTGCTTTAAGGCTTTAAACGGAGTGCTTTCATTAATCACTTTGGTTTGAGCAGCCCGCCCTTTACACCAGGAAGCCACTTTTTCCACCAACTGATTGATTGTTATATTGTTTTTTTCGGTATTGCGTGCCAATTTGTGTAGCCCTAATATTAGAATTTGATTATACTGCTAATGAAAATTGTGTTCATTAGCGATGACAAGAGCATACCCACTACTCTACAGTAAGGAGTCCCGAAACTATCATTGCCACAATTTGATAACTCGCTCAATTTCACTGCCTTAAGAATAACCAAAGATGAACACCGAATCTTTTATCAATAATATGCTGGAAGCTTTTGATCATCGTGTCAAAAACCTAAGCCTGGACGACGATATCAAGGAACTCCCTGAGTGGGATTCCCTGACATCCGTTTCCGTTATTGCCATGATCTATGCCGAATATAACGTCCAGGTCTCTGGAGATGAGATGCTCAGTTGCAACAATCTACGCGAGCTTATGAACGTAGTTGAGGAAAAGCAAGCTAAATCCTGATGCAAACCACTATCAACAATGTCCGTATTGCTGGAATTGCAGTTGCTGTCCCCAAGAACAATCAGAAGATACTCGAGAGTCCGTATGAAAACGAATCCCTGAGAAAGCGGTTCATTGCAGCCACAGGAGTCGAAAATAGACGAATCTGCCTACCTGACCAGTTTGCATCTGACTTGGCATATGCCGCAGCTGAACGCTTACTGAGTGACTTAGAATGGGATCGTTCAGAAATTGATTCTCTTATTTTCGTAACTCAAACTCCCGATCTATCCTTACCAGCTACTGCTTGCGTTTTGCAAAATCGCCTTGGATTAAGCCACCAATGTTCAGCCTTCGATGTAAATCAGGGATGCGCAGGATACATTTATGGACTACACATCGCAGGAAGTCAGCTGCGTAGCCAGGGCCCCAAAAAAGCTATCGTATTAGCCGGCGACACCGCAGGAAAAGTAACTTTACCATCAAAGGTAACCAGCACTCCGCCCTTGTTCGGCGACGCCGTATCAGCCACTGTTCTTGAATGGTCCGAGATTGCCGCACCCATGCATTTCCAATTCGGCACTGACGGATCAGGATGGAATTCAATTTGGGCTCGCCGACCATGGGGCAACCCGCCCCTCGAAAAAGAGATATTTCACCATGACATCCTTGATGACGGCACCGTACTGATTGGCGGCAATTTCAGGCTAAAGGGTGAAGATGTTTTCAATTTCTCAACACGCATCACTCCTGAAATCGTTGATAATATGTTGACGTACTCGAAGCAAGCAAAGGAATCCATAGACTATTTCGTATTTCATCAAGCCAACAAGATGATCAATGAAGTCATCAGAAAACGACTTAAGCTTACACCTGCACAAGCCCCTTCTTCCTTAGGCGCTTTTGGCAATACTAGTTCAGCCTCAATCCCCATCACCCTACAACTAAACTGCAGAGAGGACTTGATCAGCAAGCCCCTTAACCTTATTTTATGCGGCTTCGGGGTAGGACTATCGTGGGGAACAGTGCAATACAAAAGCGATAGAATCATCATGCCGGAGTTGGTAGAGATTTGATATACGCATCTGATAATCTGCAAGGCAACACCTATCTCGTCACTGGAGCCTCGAGCGGGATCGGCCGCGCTGCCGCAAAACTAATTTCGAACTGCG
>JBNKPX010000172.1:0-2634 GCA_050295575.1 Gammaproteobacteria bacterium
CAGACAGATTATTAAAGACCCATATCGGCCATATGCTACCCCAGCGTTTAGTGGCTGTGTTACTGACTGAAAAGCAGGGTGTAACACCTGTAAGACAGTTGAATGCCGCAGCGATCAAAGAGCTGCAGCAGCAATTGAAGAGCTGGAAAATCAAACCAGCGGGAACCGAAGGTTATCGTGTAGCTGAAGTGACGCGAGGTGGCGTTGACTGCAATGCGGTTTCATCAAAGACCATGCAGGCGCAATCACAGCCAGGGCTGTATTTTATCGGTGAGGTGCTGGACGTGAGTGGCTGGTTGGGCGGTTATAACCTGCAGTGGGCGTGGTCGTCAGGCTGGTGTGCCGGACAGTTTGTTTAGAGGCCCTGGGCAGCTGAGGCTTACGAAGCCTTTACATCAGACTTTGGATAGAACAGCGATAAAGTGACCTCAATATGATCACGCAGTGCTGTACAGGCAGGCTCTATGTCACAAGTTAAAATGATCTCTGCAAGCTGATCGTGTATCTCGGCAAGCTGTTGCATACCATGCCATTGCTTCATCATGATAATGCAATAGCGATTAGCCTGCTGGTAAAGGGTTGGTAATCGTGGTGAGCCACAACCCGCCAGCAGTGGCCGATGGAGCCGTCAGTGAGCATTCTCAATTTCTTCCGGAGAGGGAAGGTCGCCGTCTTTGTGCATGGTGAGGATGTAAACAACCTCAAAGCTCTGGCAAACCCAGAAGCTTTAGCATTTTTTTAAGAAAGCCCCGAGTTATTATGCTGAAAATATGCTGTCTACTCAGCCCAGGGCCTGTTAACACGTGTTAACAGGCCCTGGGATAATTGCATGAAAACGAACACTCAACTTATGGATGAAGCTAAAATTTCCCAAACCCATTATAAAATCAATCTTTTACGCCATAAGCTTGCCCTGAAACCACGGGTTCAGGAATAATATGCAACGTAAAAATCGTGAGATGGAAAAATTCTTTTATTGTCTACAATTATATAGGGAGAGAATTGTAGTAAATAGAGAGAGTATTGTAGTTAGTAGAGTAATCAACCGGAGAGCTAAACTATGAACACATGGATTTTGGTAGCAGACGGGGCTCATGCACGAATTTTTAATGCCGATACAGCAAAATCTGCATTAAGTGAACTTGAGAGCATGATCCATCCTGAGTCTCAGCAGCACGAACAGAAGCTGACATCCGATCTACCAGGGAGACAGGCTGGTGGTGCAATGGGTAGTTACCACTCAGTTAGTAGTGAGACCGAACCCAAGAAATATGAGGCAAAAGTATTTGCCAAAGCACTCTGCAAGCACCTTGAAGCGGCATATAATGCGCATAAATTCCGTCAGCTTATCGTCGTTGCAGCGCCAGCGTTTCTTGGCCTTTTACGTGCAGAGATGAAAAAAAACGTCTCAAAGGTTGTTACATTGGAGATCGACAAAGACATCGTCGAACAGGACGTTGACTCGATTAGAGCTCAATTACCTGACATTCTGCCTTACCTGCCCCTATAAAAATAGGCTATCTGTCCAGGGCCTGTTGTACACAAATAGGCGCTTTGCTGGATTAATGGGCTATTTTGTTGATGTTAATGATTGACTACCATCAAGCAAGATTCAGGGAAATCATGGCTCGTCCATTAACACTGGAATTTGCCGGGGCGCTTTTCCACATCACCTCGAGATGAAATCAAAGAGATGATATTTATGAGAATGATGATCGATAACAGTTTCAGAAACTGCAGAATGCTGTCTGCGATACCTGTAACAAAGGGGGGGGGCATGCTCATTGTCTGATGAGTACCATTATCATCTGTTGATCGAAACTCTGGATGCCAATCTTTGTAAAGGAATGCGTCAGCTCAATGCTGTCTATCTAAACTTTCAATCGAAAACATAGCCGGGTAGGTCGCGAATTCCATGGGAGATAGCGTGCGATTTTGCTTGAAAAGTAGAATTATCATGACTCATTTTAAAAAAGCCTGTTTGCAGGTAAGCAAACAGGCTTTTTATGATTCAAATAAAACAATTACAACGCAGCTTTAATACTTTCCAAAATAGGCGTTGTAGGACGACCAATCAGAGTTGAAAGATCTTTACTATCGCTGTACAGACCACCCTTTGATGCACCAACTTCGGAGTCGGCCAGAATAGCCGCGAAACCTTCAGGCAAACCTGCTCCAATTAAAACGTTGGTATATTCCGACTCAGGCATATCCTGATAAACAACAGTTTTACCTGAAGCTTCAGAAATGGCGGCGGCGTATTCGCTTAAGGTAAAGGCCGTGTCACCTGCTAATTCGTAGACTTTACCCGCCTGGTTGTCTGAGGTGAGTACTACGGCAGCAGCTCCGGCATAGTCTGCACGAGCGGCAGTGGATAGTTGTCCATCGGCAGCACAACCTAAGACTACACCGTGTTCAAGTACTACAGGTAAACTCATTGTATAGTTTTCAGAGTACCAGCTGTTGCGCAGCAGCACATGAGGGATGCCCGATTCAGCTAGTAATGCTTCGGTGGCCACATGTTCTTCAGCTAGCTGTAAGGGGGATGTTGTTGCATTCAATATACTGGTGTAAGCAATCAGCGACACGCCTGCTGTTTTGGCAGCATCGATGACGTTTTTATGTTGAGCCTTA
>JBNKPX010000173.1:0-2627 GCA_050295575.1 Gammaproteobacteria bacterium
GCCATCGGCCGCCAACTTCATCTTTGCCGAACATGCTACACGACCAGCTGAAGAGCTATATCTGGCGCTCAAGCAAAACGGGGTTCTGGTGCGTTATTTTAAAAAACCTGGTATCAGCAACTTCCTGCGCATCACCGTCGGTACGGATAAAGAAGTGAATACGCTGGTCGAAAAGCTAAAAGCTATACTGTGACCTTGGTATAACTTTCTGAAACCTGGACTCAACTCTAAAAGCAGGGGTTATAGATCAAACGATTGCGGGTAGAATAAGCTATATGCAACGCTATAAAATCTTACATCGCACCTATTACAGCTTTAACGGCAATGTGCAGCTTAACCCACATACACTGCGGTTACGTCCACTGGAAGGACATCAGTTACGCATTGAATCCTCCAAACTAAAGATTACGCCTGATGCCAGCATACGCTGGCAACGCGACATGGAGGATAACTCAGTTGCCATTGCCAGTTTTGCCACCCCAGACAGCCAGTTATTGATTGAAAGCGAGATCATCATCCAGCAGTACAATGAAACCCCGCTGGATTTTCTGGTCGCTGATTATGCCATCAACTTCCCCTTCGAGTATCTGGAGGAGGACAAGGTGGTACTTTTACCCTACATGATATTGACTCAACCCGAGCATGCCCAATTGCTGACTGATCTGGTGGCAAAAATATGGAGCGGCGGTGAACAGCTACAGACCTATACCCTGCTGCAGAGACTGAATAGCTATATCAATACACACTTTGGCTATCAGGTGCGTGAAGAACCGGGCGTGCAAACCACACAACAAACGCTGTCACTGGGCACTGGTTCCTGTAGAGATTTTGCTTTTTTATTTATGGAGGTAGCCCGCAGTATCGGCCTCGCCGCACGCTTTGTCAGCGGCTACCTGCACACACCCCCATCGTTTACCGATAGCGGGTCAACACATGCCTGGGCAGAAATATATCTACCGGGTGTAGGCTGGAAAGGATTCGACCCCACGAATGGCAGCATAGTCGGCGCCGATCACATTGCAGTTGCTGTAGCAAGGTTACCTGAATCAGTGCCACCAGTGTCGGGATCATTCATCGGACCTGCAGGCGCTACACTCAATGTAGGCGTATGGGTCAGTGAACTACCCTGAAAACGCATACCATCTCTGTAAAGGATTCACTCATAATACTCAGCCAACCGATAAAAAATTATAAGAAATAGCCATATGTTTCTCCTCCCCTACAGTACAGCCTTAACCTTAGCTCATCCACCCAAAGCAACCTATGCCACCGCAGCGCTTTGCACGATAGTTTTTTTTCTACAGCTTAGCTTCCCTATCACTGAACAGTTACTGTACTACCCGGGATCATGGAACCCAGTCACCATGATTACCTCATCTTTCATACATAGTGGCTGGCTACACTTAATCTTTAACATGATATTTTTTCTGGCATTTACCCCGGCGCTCGAAGCGATTATTGGCAGTACAGTTCGATATATCAGCATTATTTTATTTCTCTCTTTTGTGGTCGGTATCTGTTACTCCCTGTGGACTCTACTGGGTCTTACTACCCCCTTGCCCACGCTTGGTTTTTCTGGTGTGGTTATGGGATTTATCGGTCTTTCAGCCTATCTGATGCCACATGCCCGAATCCGGGTTTTCTGGTGGTATATCGTATTCTGGAAAACCCTCTACATACGCGCCTGGATAGTCGCCCTGTTTTTTATCGGTATAGACGCCTGGAAGATGTTTACCCTGGATGACTTTCAGGGAACCAACCTGGTGGCTCATGTCGCTGGAGGAGTGGCAGGTTATCTATACGGTTTTTTCTGGTTGAAAGAAAGAAAACAGGAAATCGCCGATGAACTCAACGAAGAAATCGAAGAGATGAAACAGGTTCAGCGCCATGGCATGCATAAAGGCATGCAGCTACGTAACAGAAAAAGACTTGATATTGAATTAGCCGAAAAAAAACAACAGGTTGATCATGACCGTTTAATGGCCCAGATTTATAAATTGGTAACGGCCAAACAGGATAGCGCAGCGATGGCAATATTACTGCAGCCATATGAACTGGAACAACTGACTAGCGCTCAGGTTGAGCTTATGTATGACCGGGTTAAGGCATGGGGAGCATCAAGAACACTACTTTGCCTGGGACGTTTAATGATATTTTTACTGGAGCGTGAAAGAAACCAGGCACGCGCCATCTATTACATCAAACAGTGTCAATCAATCAGCCCCCAGTTTCTGCTGCCAGACCTTTCAAAAACCGTTTTATTTGCACAAATGTCGCTGTATACCGGAGATATCGAGGTTGCAAAAAACCTGCTCAACAAACCGAATAGCAGATACATTAAGTTTGTAAATATCAATGAGCTTAAGGATGTGATTCATCGACTTAAGATTGAAATGCAAAACTGAAAATTTTCTAACCTCAAGCATTAACCTCAGTAAAATTAAATTCGAAAAAAATGGTGGTTATAAAAAAATTGCGTGAATTAACTCATCATATCAAGCATGATCAAGTTATCTTCAACTAAAAAAATTACATCTTATTGATGGATTAAAGACGTATCAATATTAATGATTACAAGATATTTTGTTGATAACAAAATCTTCTATTTGGGTGCTGTCAGCGATATA
>JBNKPX010000174.1:0-2593 GCA_050295575.1 Gammaproteobacteria bacterium
ACAACGGTATTGGCGTTCAGTAATTTAAGCGGTGACAATATTGGTACGATTAAGGATTCACTATCCTTTGCAAAAACCTACTGCCTGCTCGGGTCTTCGGGTGTTGGAAAGACGACATTATTAAACAGCATCCTGGGGCATGCAGACTACGAAACGCAACCAGTCAGCAAAAAAGAAAACAAGGGTCGCCACACGACAACAAGCCGAGAATTAATCCTGTTAGATAATGGTGCAATGATAATAGACACCCCAGGAATGAGAGAGCTTGGTAATCTGTC
Organism: Gammaproteobacteria bacterium; assembly: GCA_050295575.1. Lineage (GTDB taxonomy): Bacteria > Pseudomonadota > Gammaproteobacteria > JACNJF01. Next base: position 279 of record JBNKPX010000174.1, read on the forward strand.
TGTCGATAGCGGTATTGACGAAACATTTTCAGATATTCTTGAGCTTACCCGGAGTTGTAAGTTTACCAATTGCTCACATAGCAACGAAAAAGGCTGCGCCATACTGGCGGCTATCAATGCAGGTGAGCTTTCTGAAAAACGTTACCGAAATTATATAAAAATGAAGAATGAGTCGGCTTTCAACGAAATGTCTTATTCTGAAAAAAGAAGGAAGGACAAGGACTTTGGGAAATTAATTAAAACCACCATGAAGAATAAAAATAAAAGATAGAGCCTGAAGCACAAGCTGCTAACAGCTTAAAATCAGAAACAACCAGATAAATTTATACTTGGGAAGCCCTGAATTAATCAGAGCTTCCCTGGTTATTTTCGGCGCGATAGCATCGCAAACGCAGTGACTAAAAGCGCCGCCGCTAATAAACCCACTGCCACCAATATATTATTTAACCACTGAGGAGCTACCACCAGAATCACACCCAGCCCCAGCATCATGCTGCCGGACATTAGCTTAAGCGCCCTCCCTTCATGCTCTTTTAACTTACGTGAGCCAAGGGTAAAGATAAATATCAGGGTAATCACCAATAGCGGAACCACATAGATGACATTGTATGCCAGCAGGTAGAGATAATATTCGCTGTCAGACAATTGATGTAGGGTAAGCGCTCGCGTATACACCATGGGGAACCCGGCAGTGCATAGCAGTTCATAGCTATTAGCAACCACCGCCAGCACGATGGTCCCTGAAATCATAGTGGGCAGGCTGTCGACACTGAGCAATCCACGCATGCGTTGAAACAGGCCCGGCTTTGCAGACTCAGGGATCGATAGCGTTACCCCCTGATGAAGGTGGAAATAATCTTTAACATTGAGGGCAGCGATGACTATGGCAATCACTCCCGCTGTCAGCGTGATCCAGCGTGCATCACCTATCAGCATAAACAGGTTCAGCCAGGCGGCCATAAACAGAAAATATATCAGCCCTGAAACGCTAATGAACAAGCCTCCTATCAAAGCCATGCGCCTTCGATTACGAGCATGTACCAGCAGGCTGAGCAGAAATAACAATACAAAGAAAGCACAAGGGTTGAAAGAGTCCAGGCCAGCCAGCACCAAAGTTAGCAAGGGTAGCGACAGATCCTGAGTATCGACTACACCAAAACCTGGCAGGTTAACCAGATTGTCTTCTTTTAGCACTGGTGCCTGCGCAGTTTGATTCGGGCTAAGCCCCTGATAAAACTGATGACAGCTATCCAGCATCTGGCGTAATTGCGCAGGAGTCGTCGTCTCATCAAACCCCACCCTCATTACACCGCAAAATAAAAATCCGGGGACACTGCTAGCATCCTGCCCCATCATTTCAGCCATTTTAATATACAGCTCCTTATTGGCTTTTTCTTCAATAGGGAAAGAGTGCAAGCTGAGCCAGGGAGTCTCTAGCCCGATCTGCTCTATGACTGGACGCGCCAGCGTGCAATGCGGACATGTTTTGGACCAGAAGAAATACAATACAATCCTGGCATTGCCCCTGCCATCAGTAGTACCCCAGATAATCTGGTTATCAGGGGTAAAATAGGGCCCCTTCAGATCATCATCTGTCTGTGCCAGGCAGGGAATGAAAAACAGGAAAGTCAGCAGGAATAGTATGGAATGTAGTATGCGTCTCATGAGATATCCGTAACAAGATGAAAACGACACTGCTAATAATACTCGTAACCGCTAGATAGATCGAGGCCCTAGCTATTTCATCGGAAAGATATTGCCAAAGTTGACTCCATGGCTGATTTCGATCAATCAAACAGTCGATAATGCCATCCGCTGTTAAAATAGCATCGAAAATTCATTCATCAATTTTTTATAGGTGAGCAAATGGGGTATTAGCTATAGAAGCTAAGTGATGGTGATGAATGTATTTTCAAAAACCTGGGCATTAAGTATAGAATATTGCCCTCCCATTAATGCTATACAGGCTGCATAAGCCGCCTGTATAGCTGTCGTTAAACCATTAGATACTTCTGATTTTCAGAATTTCATCTTCATTGATACCCAGAGATTCAAGAAATTTCTGATGCTCTTCTGGCTCCATATTTTCAAAGTTCTGATGCCACCTGTACATGTCTGCTTCGCTAAATCCAGAAGCCTGCATAATTTCTACCCAACGTTGTTTAGTTACCATTTTTTTCTCCAGAAGTTCAGGTTGCTTTCAACCTGAAGAAGGGCTCTTTGCCGATCCGCGCCGATATCGACATGTCTACGGCTAACGCCTGCATGCAGAAGGGTATCGAAATCCTGAACAACCCAGAGAACGTTCTGCCATC
>JBNKPX010000175.1:0-2584 GCA_050295575.1 Gammaproteobacteria bacterium
TCAAAGTAACGTAGCGTATTGCGCCCCCCATTCTTAGCCTGATACATGGCTATGTCAGCCTGTTTCAGTAGCTCCTGTACACTACTTTGTGTACCCTCGAACAAGGTAACCCCTATGCTCGGGGTGATATGCTGTATCTGCTCATCAATCGTATACGGCTGACCGAGTACCTCAAGTACTCTCTCTCCCACACTGCCGATCTTTTCAGAGGCTTGCAGAGAACTTTCACCCTGGTCTGTTAACATGATCATAAATTCATCACCACCAAAACGCGCAAGCGTATCTTCCTTGCGCACACAGGTAAGGAGACGCTGTGCAGCCTCGATCAATAATTGATCCCCTGCATCGTGTCCGCGGGTATCGTTAAGCACCTTAAAGTTATCCAGATCGATATACAGTAGCGCTCCGCTGCTGTGGCTACGGTCAGCAGCGGATAAAGCCAGTTCAAGTCGATCCAGAAGCAGTCGTCGGTTGGGCAGTAGTGTTAAGGGGTCATGGTAGGCGAGATGCTCAATCTCCGCTTCTGCCGCCTTGCGCTCGGTAATATCGGTCATGGTACCCACATAATGAGTGACCTCACCGGAATCTTTCTGCACTGCAGTGATGTTAAGCCACACCGGATAGACCTGGCCATTTTTACGTCGATTCCAGATTTCATCCTGCCAGGCTCCTTTTTGACTGATGCTGTCCCACATATGCTGAAAATAGTCGTCATCATGTCGATCTGATTTAAGCATATTCGGGGTGGCACCCACCACCTCCTCCGATGAATAACCGGTAATCTCGCTGAAGGCAGCGTTGACACGCAGAATGCGCATCTTCGCGTCGGTAATGATAATACCTTCCTGGGCTTCGAATGCCGTGGCTGCAATTCTCATCTGTTCTTCGGCCTTGTCATGTTCAATACGTCTGCGCAGAGTGACGATACCAAAGGATAGATCCTCTGCGAGCCCTGACAGTAAACGCTGTTCATCTTGTGTAAAGGCATTCATTTCAGTTGAATAGATATTCAGCACGCCGAAGCAGTGCTGGTTTTCATCTTTAAGTGGTAAGGCGATTGACGATCCATAACCGAACTTTACAGCAACATCACGCCAGGGTTTTCCTATACGGTCATTTAAAAAGTCGTTAACACAGGTAATCTCTCCACTGCGAATAGTGGTCCCACTGAGACCGAAACCGTATTCTGGATCACTCCAGGACACTTGAAGTAGTTCTAAATATCCATGATCGATTCCAATACCCGCCGAAGCCACGGGGTGAAGATTATTGCTTTCATCGTCTACCTTAAACCCCACCCAGGCGAGATGATAGCCAGCCTCTTCGCAAATAATGCGGCAGATATCATCGAGTAAATTAACTTCGTCTACGGCGCGCACAAGAACCTGATTACAATCACTGATAGCGCTTAATTCACGATTCAAATGCTTTAATGCGGCTTCATCCATTTTATGTCTGGTGATATCGCGACCGATGGCTAGTACTGTAACAATATTCCCCTGAGTATCTCGCTCCGCGACAATGCGTTTAAGATGGATGAGCAATGTTCCATCTCGGCGTTTAATGACCTGTTCCATCTCAGCAGGCTCTCCCGTTTGCAGAACCTGACGGATTTTATCTTCAAAAATAAGCGATTGCTGCTTAGCCACACCTGGGGATAATTCAACAGGAGTCTTGCCAAGTATCCTTTCTGCATCCAGTTCCAGAGTCCGTTCCATCGAGGGGTTACAGTAGATAGCTCGACACTGCTGGTCATAGCGGATGATATTATCGGGAAAGTTTTCCGCCAGGCTTCGATATTCCAGTTCACTCCTGACAAGTTCTGCCTGAGCATTTTCGCGCTCGATAATTTCCTGTTTCAAACTTTCATTGGTTGCTGCCAATTCAGCTGTGCGCTCTACTACGCGTTGTTCCAGATCCTGCTTTGCTTCCTCAAGTTTTAGCGTCAACTCCCTCAGATACAGGTGAGTGGAAACCCTGACTAAAACCTCCTCCTGTTGTAGTGGCTTGGTGATGTAATCCACTCCACCAACCTTAAACCCCTTGACCTTATCGGCCGTTTCGGTCATCGCGGTCATAAAAATCACCGGAATATCCCGCGTCTTTATATCCGCTTTCAACAGGCGGCAAACTTCATAGCCGTCTACCCCCGGCAACATCACATCCAGTAGGATTAGATCAGGAAGAGTGCTTTGGGCGATCTTGAGGCCTGCCTCACCACTTCCGGCAACCATGATTCGAAAACCGGATTGAACCAGATGTTCAGACACCACCGCAAGGTTGGCCGGAACATCATCAATCACCAGGATGCGATGGTTATGCGAATCAATAATATTCATACCTGATAACTCATAAGTCACTAAATAAAAACTTCAATATCTGCCATATCTTGTCAGCTTTTTGCGGCTGAGAGGTAAAAGGGGCGGAGTACTCATCGAGTATGTCCAGACACCTTGCCTGATCCTGAATAGAATTACATCAGTCCTGGTGTGCCAGGGTCTGCTAGGGCCCTAGCAACTCTTCAAACTCAGGCAGGGTAACGGGTTTACTAAATAAATACCCCTGATAGGTGGTGCAACCGTGT
>JBNKPX010000176.1:0-2311 GCA_050295575.1 Gammaproteobacteria bacterium
CAATGAAACGCTTTGACCAGATCAATGTAATTCCATTTATCGACATCATGCTGGTGTTGCTGGCCATTGTATTGATGACAGCGACCTTCATTGCTCAGGGCAAGATTGAAATCGATGTGCCCGAAGCAGCCAGCAGCGAGCCCTTGCAACAGGAAGAGGCGCGTGAGATTGCAATCGATGAACTGAATCAGTTTTACTTTGATGAAACTCTGGTCACTCAGCAGGAATTAGCGGACAGACTGCAGGATTTAACACATGACACGTCTATTATTTTACGCGTGGATAAAAAAGTAGCCTTTGAAAATTTCATCAAGGTGATCGACTTACTGAAAACCAATCAGCTAGAACAGCTATCGATTATTACCCGACAGCAATAAGGTTATGACGAAGCGTTATCATTACGAAATCGTTGCTATATTATTTTCTGCACTGCTGCATGCAGCAGTGGCTATCCCCTACCTGTCGGGAAAGTTCACTTCCTCATCCACCCAGCAGACGACTACGCCACTCAAGCTGGCCATGTTTAAGGCTGCAGTTGAACCCGTTCAGACAGTGATACCCGAGCCTGCAAAACCGCTCCCTCCTCCACCTGTAATTAAACCCAAACCGAAGCCAAAGCCGGTAGCTAAAATAAAACCGAAACCTGTTGTAAAGCCTAAACCAAAACCGGTTGTTCAACCTGTTAAAAAGAAAGCGCTTAAACCACCCGAACCCGAGCTAGAGCCACAACCTGTTGAGGTCGTTAAACTGGCACCGCCACCCCAACCGGTTAGTCCTGTAAGCGAAACTAAACCCGAACAAATGATGCATGATCTGGGTGTCATTGCCAGACTGGAAGACGAGTACAGGTTAACCCTGAGCAAGTTAATCGATGCCAGCAAGGACTACCCTCGCCGCGCACAACGGCGAAATATGGAAGGTAAGGCAACCGTCAGTTTTGTCGTATTGCGTGATGGAACGGTCAAACAGATTCGCGTCATCGATTCCACCGGACATAAGATTCTGGATAAAGCGTTGCTGAAAGCTATTCAGGCTGTGTCAGGAAAACTCCCTTTTCCAGAAAAAATAAACCGCCAACAGTGGCACTTTAAGATTCCCTTATCCTTCACTCTGAGCTAAGGCGGATCTAAGGAAGCTCTGAATTAATCAGAGGTTCCCTAATCAATTACTCTTCATCCTGCTGCTCTCTTTGTTGAAACGAGTTAAATTGTCTTTTGGCTGGAAACTTTCAGCACTGGACTCTTCCAGATAGAACTTGAAGGCTTCAGGAATATCATCAGATAGCAAACTTCCCGACTGTATGTATGGAAAGATTTGATCATATCGCTGAATACAGTTCTGGCTGGTACGTCGATATATATTAGTCCTATTCAGCTCTTTGGTGTGACGTATGCCAGCCGAAGAAATAATATCCGCAGTGGCATGCACGGTCCTTTTATGAAACTGTGCAACTCGTTGACTTTTATCACTCACCACCAGTCCGCGAAATAATTTAGGGTTTTGTGTCGCCACACCCGTTGGGCATTTATTGCTGTTACAGGTTAATGAATGCACGCATCCCAAAGCCAGCATCATACCTCTGGCGCTGTTACAGATATCGGCACCCAGCGCCAGTGTTTTGACCAGATGAAAACCCGATATAATCTTACCGGAAGCTATAATGCGAATATGCTGACGTATGCCAAAACCGCTGAGGCAGTCATCAACAAACGCAACGGCTTCGCGTAACGGCATACCGACAGAGTTGGTATATTCTAATGGGGCGGCACCCGTACCACCTTCACCACCATCAACGGTTATAAAGTCCGGGTAAATATTTGTTTTCAGCATGGCTTTACAGATAGCGACAAACTCACTCTGGCGCCCGATACAAAGCTTGAAACCGACCGGCTTCCCATTAGATAGAGTGCGCAACTGATCGATAAATCTCATCAGACCAAGAGGGGAATCGAAGGCACTGTGTACATGAGGAGAGTTAACCTGAGTTCCGACCTCTACACCACGTATGTCAGCAATCTCTGCAGTATTTTTATCCGCAGGTAGAATGCCACCATGCCCGGGCTTTGCACCTTGTGATAGCTTGATTTCTATCATTCGCACCACATCCAGATTGGCTTTCTGGCTGAATTCCTGTGCTGAAAAAAAGCCCTGTTTATCACGACAACCAAAATAGCCCGTACCAATTTGCCACACCAGATCTCCACCGTGCTTGAGGTGATGGGGGCTAATCCCTCCTTCGCCGGTATTATGCGAAAACCCACCCAGTTGAGCACCCTGATTTAATGCCAGTATGGCATTTTGACTGATTGCA
>JBNKPX010000177.1:0-2279 GCA_050295575.1 Gammaproteobacteria bacterium
GTTACGCGTAGATTTACGACAACAGGCGATCCGTGATCCCCTTACCGGATTGTTCAACCGGCGCTATATGATGGAGTCCCTGTTTCAGACTATCGGGCGAGCCGCTCGTAACAAGTCCACGGCCTGTGTTCTTATGATTGATATCGATGATTTTAAGCTCTTTAATGATACCTACGGCCATGATCTGGGAGATACAGTGCTAAAACAGGTGGCCAGCGAAATGAAACTATGTCTCCGCATTGAAGATACTCTTAGTCGCTACGGTGGAGAAGAGTTCTGCCTGATCTGTCCTGATCTGGATGAGAAGAGTGTGAAGGAACTGGGGGCGCGGCTGTGTGAACGGGTGCGCCGTCTCACTCTGGATATAAAGGATGCTAACGTTGGCAGCATTACCATCTCTGTGGGTATAGCTATCTACCCGCTACATGGCAGCGAAGGTGAGGATTTGTTGCGGGAGGCTGATGAAGCGCTCTATCAGGCCAAGGCCCAGGGCAAGAATCAGGCAGTACTGGCTGTCAATAAGCTCAGAGATGATGGGGAGCAATTGACGCCAGCCTGAGTTAACAGGCCCCAGGTCAGAGTCATTGATGGCAGGGTAAATTAAGCTTCAACTACTTTGTTCCTGCTTCAGTAATGAGCTAGACATCCAGGCATTCTCTGCAAAACTGGCCGTAATTATCGGTATTCTGCACGGCAAGTCCCGGGTCAGCAATTGCCAGGGCGTTGTCCAGGTCGGGTGTGCTTACCTGATCCCAGCCGGCAGGCGTCATTCCGGGATGGATCTGGTAAGTGGCAGGGGGTTGAAAATTAACGTCGGGAAGGTTGTTGATGGCATGACCGAGCTCGTGAATCATCGTTCCCACAGTCCAGTCGCTGGTGTTGTTATAAGCGTTATTTAAAGCCAGTTTGACAGCGGCGCTCCGTTGCGCCGGAGTTGCTCCTGGAACTACGTGATATCCCTGTTTCAGGAAAAAAGCCCTGCCGATAGTGAATTCAACATAGTTCTTCTTGTTTCCTGGCATGGCGAAACCAAAACAGTCGCCCCAGACACCCTGGATGCCCCTGCCATCCTTTATGATAATAACACCTGACCTAAACAGGTTATTCAAATTGTGTAGATTCTTTATAACCTGCTTTTTTCTGGTTTCGTCATAGGGTCCAAACCACTTCTCAAAGAGGTTTCTAGCTGGGCCGGGGGTAGCAGACTTCAATGCTGTAGCATGCGCCTTTTCGACCGCATTTCTCGACCTGTTATACGTTTCTCTGACCTTATTTCTGTCAAACAGGTTGCTCGACAATGTGGTATCCATTACCAGTTTGTCTGGCACATCCTTGTTTAGATCACGAATAATGGCAATATTGCTCATTTTTGTTGTTCTAATCAGGCTCTGCAGTCGCTCAACCGGGCCGGCCCCGGCATCGTTTATCTTTCTATTTCTTATTGATTGCATAGCATCTTTGGAACCAGCTGATTTTAACTGAACCCATAAGTGAAATTGTTTTGCCAGTGCCTGTAAGTCTGATGCCCGTTTTCCCCTATTCTCGTAGTTTTTAAAAGCCTTATCAACACGCTTCAGTTCGGAACTTCTTTTGTGAAACCGCTTTTTGGTGAGATTCATCCATTCAGTGTAGGTAATGTCTGCCATGATTCTGTGCCTCGGTTATAATTTTAGAATGAGTCAAGTTCAAGTGTATGAAGATAAAATATAATATTCCACCTGATCACAAAGTAAAAGCTTCGTCTTTTATTCGGTGATCCTCTGCCAAAGGTGCTTCTTTACACCAAGGGTGTTGAATTTGCTCTGATGGCAGGTAGCTTATTGATGTTGTCAGGGCCTGTTAACACGTGCTAACAGGCCCTGGGGAGTTTTTCAGTCGACTTAAATAGATATCAATGTCTGTAAAGCCAGCCTGGCTTTGGACGGCCGGGCTGGTTTTTTCACTTATAGCTATTTTTTACCAGGCTTAGCTTTAGCGGTCGTCTTTTTCGGTTCAGCATGTGGGGGTTCTGTAACCGATTCCGCATTACCGATCAGACTCAATCCTCTTATCTCTCGCATCGCAACCGGCAGCATGGCGAAGTCAGCCTTACCTGCTGTTTTTAAATCAGACAGTATCTGGCGACAGCGATCTATGGCATCAGCATTGCTAATCATCCATTCCTGTACCAGATGTTCAGCATCGTCCTGGCTGTCGCCATGCAATAGCACATCGCGTGTGAGTTGACGGTGCTGGCTATAGATATCATCACGCAGTGCTGCGCGTGACATGGCTTGCCA
>JBNKPX010000178.1:0-2264 GCA_050295575.1 Gammaproteobacteria bacterium
CAAGATACGAAATGCAAGCAGGCCTAATAATGTATAGCCCAGATAAAAATGCCATTCAATCGTATCGAATGACATAAACTCCCCAAAGGCCCAATTGATGATAACAATAAGCGCCAGAACCCAGTGCCACAGACGGGTCACTGGATCCCAGATTTTTTGTAGCTTAAGTTGAGTCACGGCTTTAGCTATTATTTTTTCTCGCGAAAATCGTCATGACAGCCCTTGCAGGATTTACCCAATGCACCAATTTTGCTCTTCAGCTGATCTTGACCCTGCCCAGCTACAGAAGCCAGTTCTCGAACCGCTGTTGCATACTTTTTACCGTACTTTCCAATTTCAGGATAGGTGGTCCAAAGTTTTGGTAATGTAGTGGTATCATCTGGATAGTTTTCATTATCAGTTCCCTTAACCCATGAACTACGGATATCAATATCCAGCAACTTAACCAGATTATCTGCCAGCATACTAGCCTTTGCGGCATCATATTCCATCTTCCCTTTCGCCATAGCAAATAGTGGGCCTGCAAAATAGGCTCTTAGCTGCATCTCGCCCTGTCTAGCTTTGATCGCGCCCTTCTTGGGATCCTTGGCAGCCAGACCCGGCAGACTCAACGACAGGCCAATGGCAAATAAACCGATTTTTAAAAATGTATTCATAGGTGATTCTCCGTTATAAATAATGGGTCGGCATTATAAACTGCTAAAAATTATCAAAACAACACAATATTAAAGCCTCATGATGATGCAACACTTATAGTATTGAGTGCTTATTAACAAGGCCTAAGGAATTCTGACGTCATCTTCACTAAACGATCCTGTTTCGGGTCTGGCATGACAGGCCTGGCAGTTACTTAACGATCTTACCTTCGGGTTTCCAGTGATGTCTCTCGCTGATAACTCATCGTGCTTGTTGATGATATAGCGTGTTTTGGTGACTCGTAACGGTGTATCACTGTCTCTTAATGAACGCATGATTTTGACCGATCTTTTAAATTTGGAATGGTCTGCCGCGTTAGTCATTGCATATTGCGTAAGCTCCTTTAATGTTTCAGGATCTAGTTCTGCATTTTCCCCAAAGTGATCATCCAGGCTGGACATTAATTTCTTCCATGATCGAGCTGGAAGTAACCCTGGTTGATAGGGGAAATGACATCCACCGCATTCATCAATATAGGTTGGGTTCTCTACAGGAGCAACACCACGTCCGCTCTTCCCATTAAACATTCCTCCGAAGAATCCATCAGCCAATGTAATGCCAGAAAAGGATATCAGGAGAAATCCTGATATAGTCGAAATAATAAGGGTCTTTGATTTCATAAATATTCTCTGATTCGTAACAAACTAAGGAACCTCTGAAATAACCTGAGGCTTCCTAAACTAAAAAGCACTAATTTTAAGCTAGTATATATGAGAAAGCTTAATTCAATCTGAAATTTGAATATGGGAAAGCCCTGTAGCGTATTGAAAATACGCTTCTATTGTTTGATTATCTGTTTTTTCAGGCAGCATAATCAAGATTTATCAGAATGATGAACAAGGTATTACTCTTTAATCTCCCTCGCATATAAATGGCTATCACAATTTGGGCATTTCCATGGACCACGACCATGATGCTGCCAGGATAGATGGCACAGAACACATTCGAAACGCTTGATGACATCGTCTTCCATAACAATTTTTTCCGGATTATGGACAGGCTTTTCTACTTCATGGATTTCCGGGTTATACACAGGCTTTTCAGCTTTCTGTTTTTCCTGATGCTGGACAAATTCTTCGACAATAATATTTTGTTTAACGTTGATGGTATGTTTTTCTGGAGGTAGTACCGACTTCGGTTGAGCATCTCTGAAATAGTTTTGAGGAATTCTGGCATGTCGAGTCTTACAATGATGTTTCTGCTGCGACTGCTTGAGTAATGCTTCCGTTCTGGGATGAAAGCGCCAGGCTCTACGCCCTTCAATCAGAAAAAAACGGATGATAGCTTCAGAAAAACGCAGTTTGCGATGACGTCTGAATGTGGTGAATGAAAAGCTATCGCAATCCAGTTCTAGCACTGCCACCTTACTGGACTGTAGAGCAGCCTCTTCAATATGCAATGGCTGTTTGCCCTTGTACATCAGGTTTACCAGTATAGGAAAACCGGATACGGTCAATTTCAAATCAGCATGATGGCCATAAGCGGTAACATTCGCATCAACCTCTTCTATGCGGTTATAAGCCGACTTAGTCACCAGGATAGACTCAGATCGTCTACAGCGTGGACAG
>JBNKPX010000179.1:0-2255 GCA_050295575.1 Gammaproteobacteria bacterium
GTGTGGCTGTTGCTGCTATCAAACAGCTGATTGCGATTATTTTCTTTTTCATACAGTTTGCTATAAGTGTTTTTTAAGTGTTTCGGCTTCCAGTTCTTCAAGTTCCTGCTTCTTATCTTCCGGCACAACAACTTCCATATGAAGTAACCCATTTTTCGCTAGGTTTTTCTTATAGTTCGCCTCTAAGCTACTGATCAGCCGTGACAGTTTTTGTTTTGTGATTTTCTCTTCTTCCTGGACTTGCTGCCTGGTTAACTGATCAACGAGAACTCGCTTTACTGCATTGATATTTTTCTGGCATATGCGTGTCCCTTTGGTTGCCAGCTCGAATTGCTTTTCATTCATTAGGATTTGATTTTCGTCTGTGAAGATCGGCATTATACTTTAAATTCTCTGGCATGTTGTTCTCCATGATTGTATTCATAAAGTGGCAACTTGTCTACACTTTGCTTTTCCCTACTTCCCTGTATTTTTAACTAGAAAATCCTACGCTGAAGAACTCCCGCTGATATATTCCTTTAAATACAATTGGTTACGTTTTTGATAGTGATAGGTTTGGCCCGCACTTGGCAATAGGGGAAAGAGAAGTTGCAATATTTTTCCCTGAGCCTCGCCCTGCCCATCGGAGTGCTTGTTTCGTAGATTGCATTTTTCCCGGATACGCAGCTGGCCAGGTTAATCATCGGTAATCACCAAATCCCCCGTCATACCTGTTCCTGACAGGCACTAGGTTGATCTGTATTTCGCGGTGACACAGTCATGGAGTAAACCCCTTCACTGCCAGAGTCGCGCAATTGTGGCCCCTTCATACCTACGGGTGCCAATTGTTTTAAACCTTCTGATTCGATATTAATAGCGGCATTTATATCACGATCATGAACCGTCTGGCATTTTGGACAGATCCATTCTCTGATATCGAGTTTGAGTTCATCCAGTTTATGGCCACAAGCAGAACACGTCTTACTGGATGGAAAGAACCGATCTACTTTCAAAACGGTTCGACCATACCAGGCAGCTTTATATTCCAGTTGCCTGGTGATCTCTCCAAAGGACACATCCAGGAGTGATCGGTTTAACCCGGACTTTTGCTTGACCCTCTTACCAGGGCTTTCTCTATCGCCTTTACTACTGGCAGTCATGCCTTTGACATTCAGATCCTCTAAAACAATCACTTGGTTTTCGTTGATAATTTTAGTGGTCACCTGATGACAGTATTCTCTTCTGCAATCTGCTATCTTTGCGTGTAACTTACCTATTCTTAACTGAGTCCTGGCACGACGATTTGAGCCTTTTTGCTGTCGAGATAATCGCTGCTGTAGCTTTTTAAGCTGGTTTTTCCTTTTCAATAAGTGACGTGGATTTTCTATCTGTTCTCCGTCACTGAGTGTCATGGCCGTTAACGTCCCTAGATCAATACCGACAGTTTTACCAACCGATGGCAAGGGCTGAATATCTTCCTCAATACTCATCGAGACAAAATACCGGCCTGCGGCATCCAGAGAGACGGTAGCCATCTTTGGGATACCTGCAGGTAGTCTTGACCAGTTCACTTTAATGGCACCTAGGCCGGTCAGCTTCAACAAAGTACCTGCTCTGTAATTATTCATAATCGTTCGCTGGTCAAGCTGAAAGCGGATACTTTGCTGGTGATGACGAGACTTGAATTTGGGATATCCCGCGCCTTCTTTAAAAAATCGTTGAAAGGCTTTGTCCTGATCTAGTAGACCTTGAGTTAACACAGTGGCAGGAACGGCCTTGAGCCAGGCATAATGAGTGTGTTTTTTTAGACGGGTTACAATCCGACTGTAATCAATCCCATTAACCGATTCACCATAAGCCTGATACCAGCCTGTACGCCACGACAGACAGGCATTCCATACAAATCGTTTGGCACCGAAAAACTGGCGCAATAAACCTTGTTGCGTCTTATTCGGATACAGCCTGAATTTGTAGGATTTCTGTGTCATTGATTTAGTGTGCCCGTTCTACAAACTGCTCTAAAGCAAAGGCCTGATTGTCTGTTGTATCCGATAATTCAACCGCGAGGTGAATCAGTAAAAAACCTGTATTGTTAATCGTATCAGGCTCTAATATAGCCTGATTCTCTGCATCGATCGACGCCAGTAAATCACCAATGGCTTTTATGCCAGAAATGATACAGGTTTGTTCATTATCCGTTTGCAGTAGAATTTTTTTAATGGCTTGTGTGTCTGGTAAGACGGGTTTGTTGCTGGTTGCTTTTGACATGACCGATC
>JBNKPX010000180.1:0-2225 GCA_050295575.1 Gammaproteobacteria bacterium
TCCTGAAACAGAAATTAATATATAAAAGTTAAGCTTGCTTTGAATCACGTACGGCGGCAACTGTGCGAACCAATTTACCCGGTACTTCATTGATAGTACGAGTAAGTTTTTCGACAGGTGCTTTCATAACGGCCATCAACATGCTGAGCGCTTGCTCATAAGTTGGCAGAGATGCCAGACGCTTGATTTCGGATGGATCGAGTAACTCACCACCAAAACCAATCAGTCTTACAACCAGCTTGTCATTCTTGCCCGAAAAATCATTGATAACGCGAGCTGCGCTACCTGGCTCTTCGAGAGAAAATGCAAACACTAGCTGACCTGTCAACGAGTCACCCATGCAGCTGTAATCTGTGCCTTCAAAAGCACGCTTAGCCAGCGTATTTTTGACGACTTTCAGATAAACATTTGCTTCACGGGCTGCGACACGTAACGCAGTCATCTCAGCAACCGACAAACCTTGATACTCAGCAGCAATAACAGAATGAGCCGTGGCCGCAACTTCGGCGACTTCAGCTACAACTGCCTGTTTTTGCTGTAGGTTTAAAGGCATATCAAGTTCTCCTGATTAATAAACCAATACTGAACAAAATGTTCAGCCCTTGTCCTTTTCCGAACTGACTCATTATTAAACCAGTCCGATTCCATAACGATCTTCTCAACCAGGCATTCCTGTCTCAGAGGATCATCTACGCAGGCTATTAAGCAACTCTCCCCTCTAATAAGGTTCGAAATACTCCTGCGGTCTTTGACGAGCAGCCGCCTCAGAAAGAAGCGGCTTTCTCAAAGTCTTTTTTAGTCAATCAACCAATCGATAACGATGATTGATCAACCGCAACCCCAGCACCCATGGTAGTGGATACTGAAATTTTCTTTAAATACACACCTTTAGCGGTGGAAGGCTTGGCCTTTTTCAGATCTATCAGTAAAAACTCAAGGTTTTCACGCAGCTTTTCTACATCAAAGCTGGATTTACCAATAGAACAATGAATGATGCCGCCCTTGTCAGTACGATAACGAACCTGACCAGCTTTAGCATTCTTTACGGCACCTGCAACGTCAGGAGATACCGTGCCAACCTTAGGGTTAGGCATCAGGCCACGAGGGCCTAGCAACTGACCTAACTGACCTACTACACCCATCGCATCAGGACTAGCAATAACGACATCGTAGTTTAAATCACCACCTTTCATAGCTTCTGCCAGATCCTGCATACCAACTATATCTGCACCAGCTTCTTTGGCTTTTTCAGCATTATCGCCCTGAGTGAACACAGCGACACGTACAGTTTTTCCGGTGCCGTTTGGTAAAACACTAGAACCACGTACATTCTGATCAGATTTACGAGGATCCACACCCAGATTGATAGCCGCATCAACTGACTCATCAAACTTGGCTGTAGAAAGCTCTTTTAATAAACCCAGCGCCTCATCAATTGCATACTGACGAGTGGAGTCAACCTTCTCAGCAATCAGCTTCATCCTTTTTGATAACTTAGCCATATTACTAACCCTCCACTACCAGACCCATGCTACGGGCACTACCAGCAATAATTTGCACGGCAGCTTCCATATCATTGGCGTTTAAATCTTTCATCTTGGTTTCAGCAATCTCTTCAAGCTGCGCGCGAGTCACTGTACCAACCTTATTGGTATTCGGTGTACCACTACCCTTAGTGATACCTGCCGCCTTTTTCAACAGTACTGCTGCTGGTGGCGTCTTGATTTCAAAGGTAAAACTTTTGTCCGCATAAACCGTAATTACAACCGGTAACGGCATGCCCTTTTCCATTTCCTGGGTCTGCGCATTAAATGCCTTACAGAACTCCATGATATTCAGGCCATGCTGACCAAGAGCCGGACCTACCGGAGGACTTGGATTCGCTTCACCTGCAGGAACCTGCAACTTGATATAGTTAACAATTTTCTTTGCCACAATACTTTCTCCCGGGTGCAAACGGACTACTTAATTCGCCCTCCCCAACAATTAAAAAACTCTGGATATCCGGATAATTCTCAGTAATAGCCCCACCAAATTGCAGGTATTGCTATCTTTCATCCCTGAAGTGACGATCCGGCCCAGCATCCTTGCTGGGCGTGAGCATTGCTGCGATGTGACATTTAGTCACATCGGTCAATGCTCACCCTTTCTCAACTTGTGAGAAATCTAGCTCAACTGGAGTAGAACGGCCAAATATCTGCACCGAAACCAGCATTTTGCTTTTG
>JBNKPX010000181.1:0-2075 GCA_050295575.1 Gammaproteobacteria bacterium
ATGTTGCGTTGGTTATAACTAACCTCTATCCCGCTGGCCTTGATAAGCCACGGTTTATCGCTCATTGCAGTCATCCTGGGTGCAATAGTTAATTGGAAATAGCGCTGGAATCATGATCGCTTAATGATAATAAAATAGCAGCATTTAAACATAATGCAGAGAGGAGGGGTTATTCATGATTCGTTGTTAGACAATCGGATATCGAGTTGCTCAGGTTTTGCATTAGCTCAAACCAGGCGTCTGGGCCTGCGGTCAGGGTGGCTCCCAGTGGGTCGAGCGAGCCAGTTTTCACCTTACTACCTTCGCTTATGGTGTTAACAAGCTGTGAGCTGAACTGAGTTTCTTTAAATATGCAGGCTACATTAAGTGCTTTAATGCGCTTCTTTATTTTGCTGATGTGTCGGGCACCCGGTAGCCTGTCGGGGCTGAGGGCAACGGCAGCGATAGATTTAAGCTGGTAATGCCGTTCAAAATGCTGGTAAGCATCGTGAAACACTACAAAGGGGCGCTCTGCTAATGGGCTTAATTGCTGGCTGATTTGCTGATCTAACTGTTGAATATGTTGCAGTGTCTGTTGAGTATTCGCCAGATATTGCTGTGCATGTTCGGGATCAAGCTTGATCAGTGTATTGCTGATATGTTGCACCATCTTGCTGGCATTAAAAGGCGATAGCCAGATATGTGGATCGATGGATGAATCATGCTGGTGTCCAGATAGGACAGGTTTGTGTTTCAGCTGTGTCCCGTTGTGCAGAGCTCTGGCAGCCAGTTGCTGCAGACCCGGGGTTTCTATAAGTTCTACAACCTGACTATTTTTAGCTGCATGATGCAGTGTCTTTTCGAGTGAAGTTTCCAGTAACTCACCGACCCAGAAAATAATGTCTGCAGTTTCGAGCTGGCGCATCTGCGAGGGCTTCAGTGTAAAGGTATGCGGCGAGTGGTTTCCTTTTATCAGTAGCTGCGGGGTAGCGATGCCCTGCATCACATTGGCTACCAGAGAGTGTATGGGCTTTATCGTGACCACTACCTGCGGTGCCGCAATGGCAGTATGAGGGACGCTGAGCAGTAATGAGATAGAAAAAAGGGCCTGTAGCAAGCGAGACATGAATCAGTCCAGATTGAAAATCAGGCGCAAGATTACCCCATTTTACGCGTCTCTCCAATGCTATTTGAATATCTCCGGTTGATAACGCTCATCATTGATCTTTAGTTGCCTAAAGGTATCGCTCTGGGTGAGATGAGAAACATGGAATTGTGTCAAATGGGTGGGAATCCGCCCATGGATGGTTTGGGTTATAATTATGCTAGCCGATAAAATACCTTGGATTTCAGTGGCTTGCAGGATTGTTTCGGCATGCGTTAAAAATTGGCATAGGCTATGCTAATAAACATTGTTCGATCAGGGGGTATTCCCCAAAACTATAAACAAACCCCGGAGGTTATCAAATGCGTAAAGCACTCATAGGTCTGGCTGTATCTTCTGTACTCGCTGTTTCAAGTTCTGCTGCTCTGGCTAACTGCGACCCAGGTGAAATCGTCATTAAATTCAGCCACGTGACTAATACCGACAAGCATCCAAAAGGGATTGCTGCATCGCTGTTAGAAAAGCGCGTCAATGAAGAAATGAACGGTAAAGCCTGTATGGAGGTTTTCCCTAACTCTACTCTGTATGATGATAATAAAGTACTGGAAGCGATGCTGAATGGCGATGTGCATATGGCGGCCCCTTCATTATCAAAATTCGAAAAATTCACCAAGAAATTTCGTATCTTCGATCTGCCTTTTGTATTTGAAGACGTAAATGCGGTAGACCGTTTTCAGAATTCCAAAGATGGTGAAAGGCTAAAGAACTCAATGGTACGTCGTGGTTTGAAAGGTCTGGCTTTCTGGCATAACGGCATGAAGCAAATGTCCGCCAACAAACCGTTGATCAAGCCTTCTGACGCCAAAGGCCTAAAGTTCCGCGTGCAGGCTTCAGACGTGCTGGTTGCACAGTTTGAGCAGTTGGGTGCATCACCACAGAAGATGTCATTTAAAGAGGTTTACGGCGGCATGCAAACCAAGGTGGTTGATGG
>JBNKPX010000182.1:0-2055 GCA_050295575.1 Gammaproteobacteria bacterium
CGTAGCGATCACCAGCGAATCACATTTCCATTTTTGATGCTCACCAACAACGATGTAACCACCATCCGTGCCACTTTGTATGTTGCTAATCTCTGTCTTGAGTGAAATCTTAACGCCAGCCTTGTTGCATTCATCAAGCATCATATCGAGGATATCTTTTGAGCTATCGTTGCAAAACAATTGCCCATGATCGCGCTCATGAAAGGGTATTTGATAGCTCTGCACCTGCGCCAGAAAATCCCATTGAGTGTATCGTGATAATGCTGATTTAACGAAGTGTGGATTCTGCGATAGAAAATGCTCAGGCGTGACATCGTAATTGGTAAAGTTACAGCGACCGCCACCCGCCATACGGATTTTGTTACCCGGTTTGCGTGCATGCTCTAACACGACCACCTGACGGCCGCGCTTGCCTGCCTCTATTGCACACATCAAACCAGCTGCACCGGCGCCAATAATTACAACATCAGTCGAGATCACAAGGTATCACTTAAGAAAAATGAACATTATAACGCTAATGCAAAACTCTGACTGGTATGAACTTTCTGGGTGAACTTGCTCATCCAAAAAGATAATGACTCATACCCAGATTAGTGTAACAAAAACTATGATGGATGCGCTTACCGGCTTTACTACGATCAGCTGCCGCCCAGGCAACAATAATAGGGACATAGTGATCAATACTGGGATGAGCACGACTCAATTCAGGCGGGAATTGATCTACTGAAATCAGTTGCTCGAAATCATTGCCTTCAATGGCCTGTCTTAGCCATTCCTCAAAGTTGATCGCCCATTGATCGGTAATGCCGTCACCTCTCATTTCAGACAGATTATGAACCGAGCCACCAGAGCCAATAATCAACACGCTTTCTTCGCGCAACGGTCTGAGTGCTTCACCAATTTTAACCTGTTGCTCCAGCGAACCAGCTGCTAACGACAGCTGCACGACTGGAATATCAACCTCTGGATACATCAACATCAACGGCACCCATGCCCCATGGTCCAGACCTCGATCTGAGTGTAGCTTTGACTGTATACCCTGTTGCTGCAATAACTCAGCTATGCGCTTTGAAAGCGCTGCATCGCCTTTGGCTGGATATTGTAGCTGGTAAAGCTCACGCGCAAACCCACCAAAATCATGAATCGTGCTCAGTTGATCCATATTGCTAATACCCACCGGATCATCGATCCAGTGGGCTGAGACCACTACAATAGCTCTGGGTTTAGGAAACTGAGATGTCAGACTCCTGATGGATTGAGTATCTTCAGCTTCAGTTTGTAAGACTCTTGGTGAGCCATGCGATACAAACAGGGTTGGAAATAGTCGCTCAGTGTTCATTACAGCTCTTTATGTTTTCCATCACAGAATGGGGTGTTGGCAGATTGCTTACAACCGCACAGATAAACAGTTTCGGTCTTTTCTGCAGTGAATGCTAATGGCTGCATACTGGTTTCTTTATGTGCCCCATCACAGAATGGCTGTTTCTGACTGCGACCACAGCTACACCAGTAGTAGGTTTTGCCAGATTCAACTTCTACAGCATAGGGTGCTTTTTGTGCAATGATTGCTTCTGATGTCATGATGCTCTCCTGTTGTATTTATAGGCTCTTTTGTCACCAATGGGGCTACCACAAGGCTTCAGGACCCAGTGGCACTATGCCCGATGGGTTTAAGGCCTTGATTGAATAGTATCCCAGCTTGATATGGTTGGCATTAACTGTTTCTTCAATACCTTCCAGCTTATATATTCTCTGTAGATAAGCGCGAATATTCGGGTATTCACGTACCTGACGTAAATTCACCTTGAACAGGCCATGATAAGCCAGATCAAAGCGGATTAGAGTTACGAATGCGCGGATATCAGCCTCGGTTAATTGCCCACCCACCAGATAATCCTGTCCCTGCAATCGTTGCTCTATGTAATCAAGGCTTTCAGATACATCCTTAACTGCCTTTGCATAAGCGATTTGAGTGGTTGCAAACCCGGCACGATAAACACCATTATTAAACGCATCGTAGAGGCGATCATTCACGCTATCAATCTCTTCACGTAA
>JBNKPX010000183.1:0-1930 GCA_050295575.1 Gammaproteobacteria bacterium
CCGGTACCCACGTAGCACAGATATGCCTGTATCTACTAACCGAAGCCGGTTATCTTCCTGCGCAGCTACTACAAACCTCACCTGCTCCTCGCGGCAGTAATCTGCCCGGCCAGTACCAAATCATTGACCTGGACCTGTCTAAATACGATCAGATAGCTTCTCGATTTAAAAAAGAACATCAGGAAGGCACAACCTATCTAAAAGGAGGCATAGAGACAAAAAGCACTCAATTCAATAGCATGATAGAGCAGCTGGAAAAGGTTTCTATCCGTTCGAATGAACCAATCCTCATTACCGGTCCAACCGGTGCAGGCAAGTCTCAACTAGCTCAACGCGTTTTCGAATTAAGAAAACAACGCGGCAAACTCAAAGGCCGACTGGTTGCCGTAAACTGCGCAACCCTGAAAGGTGAGAACGCCATGTCTGCACTATTCGGCCACAGAAAAGGCGCTTTTACTGGTGCCGCCAGTGATCGCGCCGGATTACTGATGGAAGCCAATGGCGGCCTGTTATTTCTGGATGAAATTGGAGAGCTGGGCCTGGATGAACAGGCCATGATGCTGAAAGCCATTGAGGATAAATGCTTTATGCCCTTCGGCATGGATAAGGAAGTCAGCAGCGACTTCCAGCTCATTGCCGGTACCAATCAAGATCTGTCTCAACTCGCCCAACAAGGCCTGTTTAGAGAAGACCTGTTAGCCCGCATCGATTTATGGACCTACCGCCTACCTTCCTTGAAAGAACGTCTGGAAGATCTGCAACCTAATATTGACTACGAGCTGGATACCTTCTCAGGAAAGTCGGGTTATCTGGTAAGCTTCAATAAGGTTGCAAGAGAAAAATACCTGAAGTTCAGCACCTCAGCAGAAGCGATCTGGTCAGCAAACTTTCGCGACCTGAATGCAAGCATCACCCGCATGGGTACTCTGGCCGATGGTGGCCGCATCACCACAGCCGTGGTAGATGATGAAATCAGCCGCCTGAAACTCAAGTGGCGAACAGCGCCTCAATCTCATGGAGCACCCAGCAGCCTCATTGATCGTGTTCTGGGTGCGGGTAGTAGCGAATCGATGGATTATTATGAGCAGGTTAAACTCGCGAGTATCATCGACATCTGCCAGAACTCCCGCTCTATGGCAGAGGCTGGGCGTAAGCTTTTTAATATAAGTCGTGATACCAAAAAGTCGAATAATGATTCCCATCGAGTAAAGCAGTTACTCGAAAAATATAGGATAAGATTTGAAGATATTAATTAGAATCTTTTCACCACAGGCGCACGGAGGCACAAATGTTTATCTTGATATTTAAGGAGGTTTCTCAAACTTCAAGATAAATTGAACATCCATAAATTAAACATAATGAAACAACGATAAAAAGATATAAATTCTAGTTTAAAGATATTTAGTCTGAACTTAATCTGACAGAGACAATTATTGACCTTTATTAAATCGGTCAACTTTTTAGTTTGTCAACATGCTGACATTTTATTCATTAGAGCAAATGGCTGGAGTCGACCCTCAAGAGACATTCCTGACATCCTACGTATGTCTTTTTATGCACATTAGGAGCTCTAAAAATAATTCAGCTGATACCGCACACCTCCCATCAATGTGAAAACTTTTGTCGTAGGTCGGAAAAGCAAAGCGCCATCCGACATGAACAACACAGACACCCTACCAAACTCAAAGGCAAATCAATGTTTGAAGGCGTCGCTCCTCCTTTTTTAACCTACAATTCTGGGTTACGGGTTAGCACCTGCCTGGATATTGTTTCACACGCCTTACCTTTCCTTGCTACATAGTATCTTTCTAACAGGCGTGCGAGTAACTTCTTTTCAACAGCTAAAAGAAGTAACCACAAAATTGAAAGGATCAATTTTGAACAGCTCTGCTGGCCCGAAGGGCGAAGGGCTTGGATGCAGATCGGAAGA
>JBNKPX010000184.1:0-1903 GCA_050295575.1 Gammaproteobacteria bacterium
AGACCTTCATCCATAGCCAGTGCATATACAAAGGGTTTGAGCGCCGAGCCGGGGGAACGCTTTGCCAGGGTGCCATTTACCTGACCGAAAATGTCAGGGTTAAAAAAGTCGGCCGAGCCCACCATGGCTTTTATGGAAAGCGTTTGGTAATTAACCAGCAGCGCAGAGGCATTATGTAGTCCGTCTTTTGATCTTGTCTGAATGTAATCCTGCAACACCTTTTCAACGGTTTTTTGGGTATTGGCATTTAAGGTGGTTTGTATATAGCCATTATCCCAGGGTGAGATTTTCTGTTGCAGATAATCGACAAAATGCGGAGCCAGAAAAGGCAGTTGTTCCGGACTGCGTATATTCAAAGGCAGGCTCATGTACTTTGACCTGGCACTATCCTGCGGATGATATTCTACCCAACGTTCAAACAGGGTATCCCTGGCTGTAAGTAGCGTCTGATACCCCTCTTCTGTGGTTGGGTTACGCCGGTTAGGGTTTTGCGGGATCACCGCCAGGGTCAGCGCTTCCGGCAGACTAAGCTCAGCAGGCTTCTTGCCAAAATAAACCAGGCTGGCCGCCGCAATGCCTTCAATGTTTCGCCCATAAGGGGCCAGATTGAGATAAGCTTCGAGAAGCTGACGTTTTGAATAATGCCGTGTTAGCTGTATTGCGCGCAGGATTTGAGTCATCTTTCCTGACAGGGTGCTGGAGGGAATACCCCAGCGCAGTCGCGCAAGCTGCATCACAATGGTCGAGGCACCGATACGTCGCTGACGAGTTACATAGGTCATCCAGAACGCACGTAACAACGCCACAGGATCAACCCCTGGATGATCGTAGTAATGCTGATCTTCGTACAACAGGGTTGCTTGTACAAATTCAGGGGCTATATCCTCAAGATGCGTGTACAGGCGATAGCGATCATCCTCCGCCAGTGTTAATCGCAGCAGTTCGCCCTGATCATCAAAATAGGCCTTGGAGTAAGGAACAAACGAAGACAACTCCGGCCTGGGACAAAATCCATATCCCAGACCGGCAAGTAAAACCAGAGCGAGTATGCTGAAAGCTATTGCAGCAACAGCCCTTCTCATTGCCCCGCAGAAACCCTGAAACGACCAGATGCTGAAATGGCACGGATAGAGCGGTCATACATAGACTCAGCATAGGATGGCGGTATCACAAACTCACCCGCAGCGGTAAGCTTGACCTTATAGCTCAGTTCACGCACAGAGCTACCGAAATCACCGTAATACACCACTCGGTCCTCGCGAATATCGACGTAATCAGCACGCCATCCGGCGGCCGTTCTGTTCACCGAACTTCTCACCACTTCAAAGCCACCCGGTAGCAAATCAATCACAGCAACATTACTCAATGATTTACCACCCAAAGCCCGAATCTTAAGTTTTGCTATCAGCTCTTTACCCTGTTCAAACTCAGTGACTTCATTGCCTTTTTCATCCTCAAAGCTGCGGATAATCTCCAGACCTTCACGAGTAGCTGCAGTTGGCAATGTATGATTAAAACCAGCTTGAACATTCAGGTAGAACAGCCCTTCATTGCCATCAATCTGTAGCGAATGTGTCCCTGCCGGATAGCTAGCCTTGAGAAAAGGTTCCAGTGCAGCTGTTAATATCTGTTTTTTCTCATCTGACATAACAGCGCTGAAACTGATCTTTTCATTAAACTCATTTGAAAGTACCAGTTTACTGTAGGCCCCAAGAGCAAGGATTGAGTAGGCTGATGAAATGGTATTGTACTCACCTTTGAAGATACGATCAGTCAGACGCAGAATCTGCTCTCCATCCAGCTCACGCGCCTTAGCCTCAAAGTGTTTAGCTAACAGATAGATATACTGCGCATCGATAGTCAGCTCTGAATGGAAGTCATTCAAATCCTCATGCACTGAACC
>JBNKPX010000185.1:0-1805 GCA_050295575.1 Gammaproteobacteria bacterium
CAGAGCTGTCATCATTTGAGGGGCAGGCATTATATGCCTTAGCTGCAATCGGTTTTCCAGAGCTGTTTTTCGAACAATTAAGGCAGCATAAGCTGGATATCATCGCCAATGCTTTTAATGATCATTACAGCTTTACCCAGCAGGATATTGATGGATTTTCCGATAAACCGCTGCTGGTTACCCATAAAGATGCCGTGAAGCTACGCAGCTTCGCCAGAGAAAATATATGGGTTGTTCCTCTCGAATTGACCCTGTCCGATGATTTACAATTAAAATTACTCAACTTAGTGGAGTCCAGGCTTAATGGATAAACATTTACTCGATATTCTGGTTGATCCAGTGACCAAGGGTCCATTGGTGTACGACAAAAAAAATCAGGAACTGTTGTCGCGCAGCTCTCGTTTAGCCTATCCGATTAGAGATGGCATTCCTGTCATGTTGCCAGAGGAAGCGCGCGAACTGAGTGCCGAGGAAATTGAAAACCTTCAATGAGCAGGATCTGATGCAGCAGGATTTTAAAATTGTTATTCCAGCACGCTATGCTTCAACACGTTTGCCTGGAAAGCCTTTGATCGATATTCATGGCAAGCCCATGATCGAATGGGTTTATCAGGCTGCACGACAAAGTCATGCTCAGCAGGTGGTAGTGGCAACCGATGATGAAAGGATATTAAAGGTCGTTGAAAGCTTTGGCGGGGATTGCTGCATGACTCGCAGTGATCATTCAACCGGTAGTGACCGCATTGTGGAGGTTTGTGAGAAACAAGGCTGGTCTGATGAGACGATCATTGTTAACTTACAGGGTGATGAACCTTTAATGCCTGCGCAAAATCTGACGCAGGTAGCCCAGAATCTACAGCAATCTGGCTATGATATGGCTACCTTGCATAAGTCCATCGATGCGCACAGTGCTCAAAACCCTAATCTGGTGAAACTGGTTCACGATCAGCACGGTAAGGCGCTCTACTTTAGTCGTTCGGCCATACCTTTCCAACGCGATGAACCCGTTGCCGCATACTATGGACACATAGGCCTGTACGCTTATCGGGTTGGTTTTTTGAAAACCTATGCTTCCTTACTACCCTGCATGATGGAGCAAAGTGAAAAGCTCGAACAGTTACGTGCGCTGTATTATGGATATAGCATACACACTGAGCTTGCCGCATTGACGCCAGGCATTGGCGTTGATACCAGAGAAGATTTGCTAGAGGTGACAGAAACTCTTAAGGATTTAGCAACATGAATTACGAATGGAAGGTTATCGACCAGCAGGTCGTGTTTCAGGGCTATTTCCGCATGGAAAAATTTGCTCTGCAACATGAGTTGTATGCGGGTGGCTCTACCGAAACCTTTCACCGTGAGCTGTTTGAGCGGGGCTCAGCGGTAGCTGTACTGCCCTATGATCCAATACGTGATGAAGTAGTATTAATAGAGCAGTTTCGTGTCGGTGCGATAGGAACTCAGCCCAGACCCTGGCTTAAAGAAATTATTGCTGGAATCATCGAAGACGGTGAAAGCTATCAGCAGGTGGCCGAAAGGGAAACCCTTGAAGAAGCTGGTTGTGAGATTTTGCAGCTAGAAAAAATCACCCAATATTATGTTAGCCCGGGAGGAACCAGTGAGCAGTGTGTTCTGTACTGTGGTCGGGTAGATACTCAAGGCGTTGGTGGTATACATGGTCTGGAGCATGAGTTTGAAGACATTCTGGTTGAAGTGGTGAGCCTTGATCAGGCGAAACAATGGATTGAAGATGGAACTATCAATTCGTCTCCAGCGATTATCGCGCTTCAATGGCTGCTGTTGAA
>JBNKPX010000186.1:0-1759 GCA_050295575.1 Gammaproteobacteria bacterium
CCAAAGCATAGGTAGAGTAACGAAACCTATGCGTCACCCGTTTCGGACCGACATGCCTCACATGTGTTATGCATGTGAGATGTGAAGGTCCAGAATTGTCCCTTTTTGGACAGCCTCGGAGTGGGCGACAGAGCGTGGTATTTGTGATGAGCCACGAGTGCGAATGAGATTTCGGTGTCATAACCCTATTGTTCTCTGTTGCACCATTGTCAGGTGTCATACCCCGTTCCGAGAAAGAGGGAACGAAGCCTCCATACGTGTGCCCAGGATGTTCAAATCACACGCATGGCAACAATTGATAAACAGATGCAATGTTATAAATAAACGAGTAATATTTCTTACATAATGACCCGGGGGTCTGAAAAAGAGATTACATCAAAGCAGCGGAATTAACTAAGCGTAGTGCAGCTCCACAGGCTTGACTGTTGGAGAGGTCCTCCTAGCTCTCCTCGCGTTCCTCCTGCTGGTTCCATTCCCCCATGCCATCTAAAGTAATGCAAGCAAGGCTGAGTAGACTTATGGTGGCTACTCGCAAGTATAAGGGAAAATATATGACATGCAGGCTAACCGAAGGAAAGCCACTGGGGTTATCATGCAGAAGCTTGTGGTTAACAACTATGCCTTAGGTATGCTAATGCTTAAGGTTACAACAACTCCTCAGACTCTTACTTCGATCGCATCACGGAGTCTCACCGTGACCGACCCACAACCTAATAAAATCCACTTCGACAAACCAACCAAACAAAACCAAACCAAACCAACCCCATCTCAGGTTCCAACTAATCATGTGAGGGTCCATGCCACTCATGACCGTGAGCACGACTGTTATAACAGTTTTACACTCTGCAGAGGTTGTACACGTTACCCATGAGTCGTGATTATCCTCAGATAGCCGAATACTCGTTGTACGGGCGAGTACCCTTACACACTTCCGGGGTGTGCGCTAGGACATCACTACAAGGTTGTTCAATGGTTTTCCCTAGTTTGCAGCATTTGCAGCGTACCCGCTGAGGTTTCACCGGAGGTGTCAGTCCAGATCACCAAGGGCCCCCTCTTGCGCCATGTGGTTCTCGGGAGAGTCCACTCCCTTACCCACTCATTCCCAACTAAGCGGATCCCAAGAGAGTCCACTCAATCCACACCACCGATTGATACGCCAAACTAGGTTCTACCACATACTACACCAGGCCGTACCCACATAGGCTCATGGTTGTACTATTTTCATGGGTGGTCACTCCATGAACCGGTCCTTAGATTTGGGTATGATGTCTACCAAAGGCTTCCGGAGTCCACCAGACAAAGCCTTGAACTGTCGGAATCCACCGAACGCAGTTCCAAACCCGTCACCCCAAATCCCGATTCTTCACATTAACAGGGAACACAACAACCGAAGGGCTCCGGCACAACGTTACCTACCGTGAAGTAACCACAAGAAATCAATCAATAAAATGCAACAAACATGTGTTATATGAATGCATA
Source organism: Gammaproteobacteria bacterium (assembly GCA_050295575.1). Lineage (GTDB taxonomy): Bacteria > Pseudomonadota > Gammaproteobacteria > JACNJF01. The sequence continues at coordinate 1,480 of JBNKPX010000186.1, forward strand.
GAAAGAAAGAGGAAGTGACTCTAAGAATTTTGGCGCAAGAATCACTGGATTTGGAGTTGTGGTTGAAAAGATATGAATTTTTGAAGTTTTGGAGCTATTTTTGTGGATTTTTCTGAGGCTAGGGACCTTTTTGTAAATATTTTTTAAATTTCGGACCTAACTGCAAAAATCGTGGACCGCGGGTTAATTTCGGAAAACCCGAGGGGTCTGAGTGCAAAATCGGCAAAATCTGGACCGCGGGTTGATTTCACAAAAGTCCAGGGACCTCTTTGCAAGATTT
>JBNKPX010000187.1:0-1714 GCA_050295575.1 Gammaproteobacteria bacterium
AACGTGAGCGTGGTCGATCATTAGAAGAGATTGGTTCTGCGATAAGCTTTAATATCTGGCAGATAGCCGGGCAGGGCGTGCTGGATCTGGAAAACGAAGGCTTTCAGACCGATACCCAGTCACAACGGCTAGATGTACTCACAGAATTTGCAGCCTTTCTATTACAGATTGTTGATCGCATGCTGTATGAGCAGTTTGAACTTGAACAGCGCAACACACTGATTTCTTCAGCCGGTTTACATATGGCAGGTATCCTGCTGGACAACCGCCTGGAAACCGATGGAGAGGGTGATCATCGCAAGCAATTTCTAACCATACTCAATACCCGCATAGGTGAATATTCTAAGTGTCAGTTCAATCGTACTGATGGCCCCAGCTTTATATTTATCCGTTTACTAGGTGATCATGTCAGTGAGCAGATGGGGGAAAAAGACAATAAGTGGATCACTGGCTATATTATCGATATTGCCGCAGACAAGTTGTATAAAAGCCTGCGCCGGGTATTACCCGGATTGATTGATCCTGCGAAGCGTGCTCAACAGGAAAGACAGGAGATGGACTTAGGGAAAAATTACGATATGTGACAGCCTGAAAATTCTTACCTTAGTGTTGAAATGGGTAACGTAAGCACTATCCGCCATATTAATACTTCTCACCTCATATCGTTGATTATCCGCAACGGTAAATGTGTCAGAAAAAGTAGCGCTGCTGTCGCAAAAGAAGCATTCCGTTTTTTTTGAATAACCGGGGTAGGTGTTATATTTTCCGTACCTGGCACTGCAAAGACCGGTAGCCATTAAACTGCAACAACCACTTTCAGGAAAGAGTCGTTAGAGCATTCTGAACTTGAATCAGCACTAACGACCCATCTGAGAAATTCCTTTCTGGTTGCAGGCATCTGTTTCAGGGTTTTTCTTAAATGCTGGTAGCGTTATTGGCTTCACCCAATGTTATTCATTCAACAATATCATTGCTTTTCATTAGATATTAGAGGTCAATTGTGGAATCCAGATTGAAGGTTAATAATCCATGCAAATCGAACCCTGGATATTTTACCTCCATGTTTCTCCATACTCTACATGGTAGCTCTGGAAACACTCTATATCCGACTGAAATTAAAATCCGCTACTACTGATACGGTGTTCATGGCACGAACCATAACAATCTTTGTCAGTTGCTATGCCTCTGTGCCTTCTCTCACCGGTATCATAGTCACGGTCATGACAGCCTGCGCAGTAAGGCTTATAGCTTGTATTCGACCACTCACTATCTGGAATGGTTGCTGTAATGGTGTTGCCATGACAGGCCGTACAGCTCAGGGCTCGGCGGTGATTGAGCGGATTGTATGGGCCACTACCGCCTAGCCCTGGGATTGACAAAGGATGAACAAAAGTAGACGGTGACCAGGCGTTGGTGCTATGGCAAACGTCACACTCTTCGGTAGTCCCCAGGTGACCACTATTCATGTCGCCTGCATGACAGGAAGTACAATTACCTGCCGTGCTGGCATCATGCACCCAGCTAGCACCGCTGAAGGTTGCTGTAGATTTATGGCATACGCTGCAGTCCTGGTTCGTACCAACATGCGGAGGATCTGCATCCTGCTTGCTTTTTGCACCGACGGTGTTGCCGTCATGACAGGAATCACAGCGTGCATTCTGTACCGCAGGACTGCTGTGATCGACTGTCGCACCCACAAATGATCCAGTGTTAT
>JBNKPX010000188.1:0-1513 GCA_050295575.1 Gammaproteobacteria bacterium
CATATTATTAAGAATAATTAAATCCTACATCGAGTCACATAAAACATGATTACTGAACTTGTCATTATCACAGGCGCTATCGCTTTGTTCTCATTACTGCTGTCACCTCGCGTTAAATCTGAAAAGTCTTTTTTTCATGGGGTTACGTCGACTGGTGATTCCCCCGCTCTGCTCACACTGATTTTTTCTCAGGTAACCACCTGGATATTTGCCCGTTCATTAATGAATGCTGCGATTCTGGGGTTCTATTATGGGATTTGGGGCACCCTGGCTTATGCGGCTTATTATCTGTCCTTTATTACCGGGGCTTCGATTATTGACAGCCTGCGATTCCGTCATGGCTATACTAATATCCAGAGCTTTCTGTTTGATCGTTTCGGCAGTATCGGCACCGGCTGTTATAACTTTGTGATTGGGTTAAGGCTGGTCAGTGAGGTGTTCGCAAACCTGCTGGTGATTGGTATTCTTTTCGGCGCGGCTGGTAGCGATCTATACACGCTGAGTATTGTTGGATTTGCTGTTGTCACCCTGATCTACTCTATGAGTGGAGGTCTGCATGCCTCCTTGCGTACCGATGTGATGCAAATGATCATTTTTATTATCGTTTTGCTGGCGCTGTTAGTGATTGTTATCGGTGGCGATACCTTTAGCTGGGATATTCTGGGTTTTAAGGCATTTAATATCAGCGAGCCTGGCCCTGTATTATTGCTGGTAGCCCTGCTACAGGTGTGGAGCTATCCGATGCATGATCCGGTGATGATGGATAGAGGGCTGCTGGTTGATCGTACAACCACTAGACGTAGCTTTTATCACGCGGCATGGGTTAGCATAAGCTGTATTTTAGGCTTTGGCTTACTGGGAATCTTTGCCGGAGCCAATGCTCTGGATGGCGAATCGATGAATTCTGCCTTAAGCCGCTTAACCGGAAACATACCCATGCTATTATTCAGTACTATGCTGGTTATATCGGCTATGTCTACGCTAGATAGCACGCTTTCCAGTTCTGCCAAATTAATCGTAATTGATATGAAGCTGCTAGGTTATAAACTGATCAATGGACGACTTGTAATGTCTGTATTTATGCTGCTGGGTTTATTTCTGGTGTTTGTCGGTAACAAGGATTTATTCAGTGCGGTAGCTGTTAGCGGCACCGCTTCTATGTATCTGGCGCCGGTTATATTTTTCTCATTATGGGGCGGTAGAAATGATATACCCGTGTGGAGTTATGCAACCAGTTTCATTCTGGCTGTGAGTGCTGCGTTGTTATATTTTCTTGAATCTTCCGGTCATACAATGTTGCTGGGGGATGCGCATAAATATACCAAGTTGTTGTGGATTTCTCTGGCTGTGCTTATAGGCGGCTGTAGCTTTTTCTGGCTGGGTGGCAAAACTTCTACACAGGAAAAACGTCTTACACAAAGCACGGCAATTTGAGCCCTGTTATTTTTTAATCGAGACTAATCCTTATGCCCGCTACATTCATCCTGGTTTCAGTGTTTATTTTGAGCTTTAT
>JBNKPX010000189.1:0-1224 GCA_050295575.1 Gammaproteobacteria bacterium
ATTTAACACGTAAGTCGGAAAAGCAAAGCGCCTTCCGACATTAAGAAAAGCAAACTACTTCCCGAAATTTTGCAAAAGCTGACGGCTCGAAACGATTTGGATGATTACGCCTTTCAAAATTGATCGGTCTTTGAATTTACGGTTTGTGCTTGCGTTGATAATGTCGGAAGGCGTCGTGCCTCCTTTTCCGACCTACGCCTGAATTTGATTATGGACGAAAACAGGGAGGTTTTTTTATGCGGTATCGACGGTGTTATGTTGAGGGTGGAACTTATTTTTTTACGGTGAATTTGCTGGAGCGGGATAAATCGTTGCTGGTGGATTATATTGATGATCTTCGTGAGGCGGTGCGTTATGTGAAAAATCGTAAACCGTTTTATATCAATGCCTGGGTGGTGTTGCCGGATCATTTACATGCGGTGTGGACACTTCCCGATGGAGATGCCGACTATTCATCGCGTTGGCGTGAGATTAAAAAACGGTTTTCTAAATCTATCCCGAAACAGGAGCGCTTGTCGACGGTACGAGAACAAAAGGGTGAACGTGGAATTTGGCAACGGCGCTTTTGGGAGCATACGATAAAAGATGAGCGAGATTATTGGTATCATGTCGACTATGTGCATGTTAATCCGCTAAAACACAATTTGGTGGAAAGGGTAAAGGATTGGCCTTTTTCAAGTTTTCATCGCGCAGTCTGTCAGGGTAGTTATGAAATTTCCTGGTGTGGTACGCAGCAATTGAATTCATCAGATAATGGCCAGGGCGAACCCGTAACCAGCAGTCGTAACCAGCAATCGTAGGTCGGAAAAGGAGGCACGACGCCTTCCGACTCTAAGAAAAGCAAAGCGCCTTCCGACGTTACGGAAAGCAAATCTACTTCCGACGTTAAGAAAAGCAAATCACCTTCCAACATAGACGTGTTAATCAAAAACGCTAATCAGTCTCAGTCGACAGGACATGAGAGTGCGTTTTGCGACCGAATGACAGCGTTTCCCATAGTCTCTCATGTCCGTAATAGATAAAAAATTTCAGCACGAACTCGATACCACCAATAGTTAGTGCTGTAATGAAATTTCCGGTAATAAAGAATGCAATCAGCGCGGTAGTGAGTCTTGCAGTCACACGCCAGGAGAGGGCCTTTGCCAGGCTCCTCAAATGCGTTTCTCTGCAGTGGGTATTATTCATCAGAATATTTTCAATAACTTCTCAACACACTCATCGATC
>JBNKPX010000190.1:0-538 GCA_050295575.1 Gammaproteobacteria bacterium
ATAGGAAATACTTTCTCAAGCTTAAGCATGCGTCATTCGAAGGCGCTAAGCAGATACTGGAACATTACAATGTTGAGTACTCTATACCAGATGGTATTTGTTCAATGTGTGGAGGAAAAATTCTAAAAGTTGTCCGCAGTATAACTTCCAAAGAAGAGATAGTTGCTTTTGCTAAAGAGTCAACATTAAAAAATAAGGATGTAATAATCAAAGAAGAGTGGTTACATCCAGGAGAATATTGCTCAAATGGTTGCTATGTTACTCTGCACAACTACAGGTAAATCACATAACAAGTGGCTGCTACGGATTGGTTACAGTTCGCATCTTTCCGGCACAGCTTCGCGGGCCAAAAAGTCGCCAACTGTAACCAACCGCAGAGGCATGGGTTATGCGACAGGAGAAATAGGTGCCAACGCGAACCATTAGTCAAGGCTTCACAGCATTTCATAAGAAGATTACACCGAGTAGCTATGAGTCTGGCAAAGCAGCTTCACACAAAGCATAAGAACTGGGGTCAGATACAAATTAAATTATTTGT
>JBNKPX010000190.1:548-1121 GCA_050295575.1 Gammaproteobacteria bacterium
AGTTATATAGATCAAATAAAATATAACGTGTATCTGATTCTAGTTATTCTTGACCCTAGTTATTCTAGTTATTTTGACCCTAGTTATTTGTGACCCTAGTTATTTGCTAGTTATTACTAGTTATTATACGCCCTTTGTATAAATGCTTAGATGTTATATTTCACTCGGAAATGAGTTCTTCTATTTGTTCAAGTTTCATTTGTAAGTGTTTCTTCGTTTGTAGCAGAGCATTTATTTTGTTGTCTACTTTATTAAGTTGTATTTTAAATATTTCAACTTTATCTTGATTGCTAATCTCTTTATTTTCCCATGGGATAATGAGATTCGCTATTTCTCGTAAGGGCATACCTAGTAATTTAGCGTGCTTAATAAGCTCAACTCTTGCGATAGAGCTTAATGGATAATCAAAATAACCATTGATTAATCTATTGGGTTGTAATAATCCCAATTTTTCGTAATGACGAATAGTATCTCTTGTTAATCCCGTTTTTTTCATTAGTTCATGCTTTAACATATCACATCTTATTTATGTGTTGACCGTGGGCTATACACCATAGTTTAAAGTGACCATTC
>JBNKPX010000191.1:0-1087 GCA_050295575.1 Gammaproteobacteria bacterium
GTTTGCGGTGGTGCTTCCGGCAGGGATGGTTAATGTACCACTAACAGCGGTGTAGTCATTGTCAGCTACCGTGGCAGTTTCATCCACTGTAGTGTAATCGACGGTCAATGTCTGATCGACGGCTTCACTCAAAGTTACCGTAAATGCAAGTTCAACGGGGACACTATCACCTTCTGCAACAGTTGGCAGGCTAACTGTCAGGTCAGGAATGGTAACTACAGGGTCAGGATCTTTAGACGAAGAATTGTGGCAACCGGAAATGCCAGCTAGTGCAATCAGCCCCAGCCATAAAGCTAAAACGAGGTTGAGTTTATTAGTGTTAATTGAAGAGTTTACAGAAACTTTCATACAAATCGTCCTTGAGTTGGAGTTAGGTGTTTAAATCGAGCTGCCGATTATACTAAAAATAACGCGCTTGGGTAGCAACATTACCGACTAACGGCGCTAATTTATGTCACAAATCACCTTTTTTAACATTTGTATTTATTAGTTAAATGATTGTCAAAGCATTTGTTCATTGATCAGTTTGAGCAATAAACACTAAAATTCAATAGGTTACCTTGAACATCCCTGAAACATACCGTCATAACGTTTAATACTGACATACATGGCCACTTCGCCCGTCGTGTCATACCAGATATAATCAACCATATCCAATTTGTAAGAAACTTCTTACACCTGTATTCGCTAAAATCGATGAACATTAAAATATTTGCGATCTACTCTTTAGCGCTTTGATCTGTTTCAAGGATTTAAACACACTCGGTGTTTATACAAAGCAGATCATTTAACTGGATCAATTGTGTCTCAAAAGTATCTAATCATCACATTGTTAGTATTTTCAATTGGAACCTACGCTATGAGCATTCTGTAATTCTAATGTGTACCCAGAATACCCTTACCGGCGGCTAGACTGATACTTCCAAGTTGCGCAGAAATAACACCTTCATTTAAAACCTGCTTACCGATCAGTGCAACATTTCCGCCGAGGGATGCATTAATAAGACCACTCACTGCTGTCCCGTTAAGCAGAAATAAGTAGGCCTGAAAACACAGCTATTTTGTTACAATGAATTCACCACAAACC
>JBNKPX010000192.1:0-1046 GCA_050295575.1 Gammaproteobacteria bacterium
ATCAAGGGCCCAAATTAGATCGGGGCATACCCCTTCGTTCGTTTAAATCTCGGGCGTTGATCAAGTCTTGGACGACCCACGTTTAATGAAGCCGTGAGCCCAGTGCACCGCGACCATGGACTCGGTTCATAAAACCGTACACCCGCTACACCGCTTTTCCTATAGAAAAATAATTCAGTTAATTCCAGAAATTCGTGGAACCCTGTAATTTTGCAAAAACACCCCTAAACTTTTCCAAAATTATATTTTAGTCCTTGTAATTTTACATTTAGATCCTGTTTAACTTTTTATAATTACAATTAGGTCCTTTTCTTAATTAATCTGTTAACACTAATTACCTATTTAATCTATTAACTTCAAACCCTCATAACTTCTTAACCGTAGCTCCGATTTAGGTGATTCTTGCGCTCACGCGTTCTTAGCGACGAGTAGAATATTTTAGTACTGTTTGTTTAGTTTTTAGGTATTGTTTGGTATACTGTTTTATTTATTCTTTGTATTATTTGTTTCCGGTCATTATTAATTAGACGTTGCAAACTTCAGAAATCTTCAAGACCTTCAAGAAGAAGACTTTGAGCAGCAGTTAGAGGGGAATCAAGGCAAGTGTTCCTTGATCATATTGATCCTATATGTTTTCTCCCTCTAGTTACACCTTTGCATGCATTAATTGGATTAGCTATACCTTATATACCTATAGGATTGGGTTTATGGTTAGTAGATTTTCTTAGCCCTGCAGTCATGAGTGTCGTACAAGTCTTTCCATCTTATATGATGTTGAGTTTGGCTTGTGTTGAGTGTTGAGAGTGTTGGTATTCCATCCGTCGTGATGTGAAGTGGTTGTGGTGTGGTTCGACGCTTTGGTTTGAGCAAGGTTTGGAATGGTGGAGACGGTTGGAATCTGTCAGGTAATGTTGTTTATCATGCTCGAATATGCTAAGGATTGAGTCATAGGAGTAGACACCCCAAGACAACAGGTGCTGCCACGTGTCCGGTATGGAATGGCTTGCCCACTAATTAGGGATGCTGTGAGAAGTGTGCCTTGCTCG
>JBNKPX010000193.1:0-1021 GCA_050295575.1 Gammaproteobacteria bacterium
GACAATGGTAAATGAGCTTTATTTTTACCAAATTTATTCTGACCAATATAATTGAGAACTACTGCGACAAAAAGTAAAAAAACACAAAACAGCATAGTTATCAGTATTCCGCGCTCCTCGGTCAATACATAACCTTTAGATGTGAAAGAAGAATCTGTTCTTTCCGAGTTTGGCGTTAATGTAGAAGTTATTGAGGCTATAATTTTGGAAAATTTTAACTGATTATCTACCGTACGCTGGTGATAAATATTCGTGGTTATAAACATAAAAAATGAAACGAGTATTAAAGCAGCACTAAATCTGTTGAAAGTGTTCATATTTATGCCTAACAGAATGATAAACGAGACCCCCGGGTCTCATTATCATGTTTTATACCTTTGGCCTACGTTTCTTTAAATACATCTCAAATATACTTTCCATATCGTCTGGCATTCTTGGATACGTAACACATGGGCAATTGTCCACATAATGTTTTAATGCATCACCCCAATTGTCGATACCAATATCATCAATAATATTTCTTGGAAGATCCACATCGCCGTAGTGTTCATCCCAGCATGACATTGGACCTTTGATTTCCTTCCATTTGTGCCAGTCTGGCTCGAACGGATACCAAGGCATATCGCCGGTATCGTTATAGATTACTAGACTATGCCCATCATGCTTTTTAACAAATGACCTCACGTAAGGAACCAAATTCTCTATCCAATGGCCAGGGCACTCCTTTTCGAGTTCGTCTTCAAATGTGAGAATTGCCCTCTCCAATTTATCCTTGTTTGTGACTGATCCACGATACTTGTCGTATTTCAAATCAGCAGGGTAACTCATTGACAGCTCGTCATCTGGAAACCATTTGTGGAGTTCCAGAAATTCATGACATCTATTGCATGCAAGCCTGTAGTCAACACCCATACTTACTCAGAACCTTAATTTGGTATAACAGAATGATAAACGAGACCCCCGGGTCTCATTATCATGTTTTAGTAAGATAGAGAATTTCCTTAATTTTGTCATTCTATTC
>JBNKPX010000194.1:0-1009 GCA_050295575.1 Gammaproteobacteria bacterium
TTATAATTTGTCACTAAGATAAATAGTGATACATGGATCAGCTATAATCATACAACTCAATGCTATTGTTTAAGAATTATGTAATGGAAACATGTAGAAGGCATACAAATATTAATCAATACTGAAAAATTGGAGAAAGTCGATGTATGATATATCCGAAACAATTGGATACATCTATCGGAATTCTCAGTCATGCCACAATATTATATGTCCAACATATATGTTGACGTTTTTTATGCAGCTCCACAAGCGCACGGAATTGTCATTGTAGAACTTCACCTGGAGTATTCTCTAGGTATTGTATTTATATTTTCCCAAGGGAGGAAGAATCTCAATCATGTCTAAGACTAACACAGGGAGTAACTCCAATGAGTACTACTAGGCTACACATTGGTTACGTTAACTGGGGTTAAAGGACACACACACTAGTACTCCAGGTTCTACGGGTAAGCTAAGGTTCCACCTAGTTGAGAGATTCGAGAAGAGGGTCAACTCCTAAGGATCTATTCTAGTCCTGTCTATGACAACACGTTACCCAGGATTCCAAATCACCTGCTATGCTTCCTACTCTGCTTCACGACCCTGGTATCTAACTAACTATATCACAGCAAGGAATCCACACAAGGGGATACAACAATCCAGGTTTCGCCGGCTCACCACGACCTCGGTGTGGTGGATTACAAAGCCCTAACATGACTGTCACTCATGCGGGTACCACACTTTCATGTAAGGCATGGAGCTTCACTGAAGGATTTAAACCTGGACACCACATCCGTGAGTAAAGCCAAATGCTTCCTCGTCAGCTGATAAAATAAAAGGAAACACACCAACGTTGGTAAAGCACTCGAGCTACGAGGAGCTAGAGTAATTTACCGAGTCAGATAGATAACCCACAGAGCAATAACAACAAACAAGAGGGACCAAGTGATAGTAACTATGCATGCATCTGGGAGGAGGTCAGGCCAATCACCGTCTGGCCATTATTATCAAAACCGATGCCGGAAGACTG
>JBNKPX010000195.1:0-971 GCA_050295575.1 Gammaproteobacteria bacterium
TTTACAAATTCCTATTATCCACGTGCATGGCTTGCTTGGGTCATTTCCTGAGGTTTCATATGCATCTAATTGCTCCGTAGATACACTTTATGAAATTTCAAAACAAATTAAAATCATCCATGAAGTGAAAGATCAAGATGAAGGATTCTGCAGCTTGGAGTTCGAACAAGCTCATAAATTATTATCTGAGTCGGTGCGAATAATATTTTTAGGTTTTGGCTTTCATCCCGACAATATAAGGCGGCTTCAGTTTTTTTCACCCGAAAATATGGAAGGAAGAGAAGTATTTGCCACCTCGCGAGGTTTGGGACCGATTGATTTAGCTTCATTGCATGAACGCCTCGGGCCTTTAGGCTTTAGGCCTGAGATGTTTAACAGTAGCCCTTGCGATAGATTTTTCTCGCATGTAACTCCGCTTAGGTAAGAATTATTATTTTAATAACATTACATAAAACATGATAATGAGACCCGGGGGTCTCGTTTATCATTCTGTTAGGCTACAGAGAAATAGATATCTATGACTTTTCCAGCGGAATTTAAATACAAGTCTGAGGAAGAATTTACTCAAAGCCTAGTAGTTCCTTTGCTTACTAGATTGGGGTTTTCAGTTGTCTTAAATTATCATGGCACCATGGAATTTGGTAAAGATTTAATAGTTGGTGAATTCGATCGGTTTGCTCATGTGAGATATTATGGAATTCAAGTTAAGTACGAGTCATCCATTGGCTTGAGTAGTTCGCATGATCTTATTAGGGATTGCGAGCAAGCATTTGTAAATCCGTTCTCTCATCCTCATACGGGTGAGAAACCTATGATTAATACGTTCTACGTAATAAATGGTGGTTCGATATCTGATCAAGCTAAGCAAAACTTCTTTTCTCATGTTAGGCCAAAATATGGTGATAATGCTCGCTTAATTGATGGGAAGTCATTAATGCAACTCGATCACTCTATTGCCTCTATTAGTCTTC
>JBNKPX010000196.1:0-926 GCA_050295575.1 Gammaproteobacteria bacterium
AACTGCTGTCCGCGCTCTACCACGGTAACGCCCAGAGTCTCTTCGATATCTCGAATTGCTGCAGACAGGGTAGAGGGTGAAACATGGCAGATCGCGGCTGCTCGTCCAAAGTGTTTTTCGCTGGCCAATGCTATCAGGTAGCGATATTTTCGTGTAATCATGGATGTCCGTAAGTTCCGTAGTAATTTCAACCCTCGCCAGATGCGCTGGGCCAGAGCCTGTTAACACGTGCTAACAGGCTCTGGTTAAATTAACGGCCTTAGATGGTTACTGTCAACCAGGGACAACTTAATTTCACCTTAATGGAATAAGTAAAATTTCGTGCTAACCGGGGTGATTGCGGCCTACGACATTCAGTGGCAGTACCTCTCAGAGTTCAACGTGGATTTCACCTGGTAGCTGCTCACCGCCGGATCGCAGTTCCCACCATTATCGCAGGTGGTGTCAAAAGTGTAGACATAATTACCGTCTAGAGCGCAGGCGCCGTTATCAATAAGGTAGAGATCCCAGCGCTGCTTACAGTTGCCACTGCTGTTCGGACATTTTGCGTTCGCTGTGTCCTCAGAGAAACTCTGGAGGGTGAGGCCGCTCGGGAGCTTGACGTTGTTCGCCACCAATCGGTAGGGCGCGTCGGCAATAGTAACGAGCTCGACATAGATAGGATTGCTGACGTCGACAGGAACGATCTGCTGCGTGATTGCCGCTACCGCTCTAAATGGGTCGAACCCCGTGCTCGCGCAGTAGTTCTCAGAATCCAGCGTCGCCTTCACCTGGTAGGTTGCTGCCGGATCGCAGTTCCCATCGACATCGCAAGTGGTATCAAAGTTGAACACGTAATCGCCGTCGAGGGCGCAGGCACTGTTGTCGAGAAGGTAGAGATCCCAGCGCTGCTTACAGTTACCACTGCTGTTCGGACAATCGGCATT
>JBNKPX010000197.1:0-922 GCA_050295575.1 Gammaproteobacteria bacterium
AACTAAACCGGTCACTATCGATGATAGATCTAAACCGGATCCGATACCTAAAGAGCTTATAGTTGCCATCGCTTTTGTTCTCACTGTTACAGGTTAAAAACCTGGACATCAATTTAAAGCATAGCAGTTAAATCACTAACTGTTGCTGATAGAGGATATCTTTTCCTCAGGGCATTTGGGGGCAGTTGAAAATTCCAACGCCCCCAAACCATTTTCTATTTTTTACTAACTTGCAATAACTACTGCAATTTACAGACCAGTTTTATCAGGTACTATCCGAAAATAGTATTCCCGATGGAACCGCACCAATGCTGGAACTATCCTTATTCATATCCTGTAGATATGTTGCCAGAGCCAGGACTTCTTCTGAGGGTATCTGCCGTACTAACTTACCACTTTCAGAATCAATAACCTTGATGATAGTGTGCCCACTAGCCTCATCCATACTGAAGGATAAGTCTCGTTGTACAGTTTGCACAAATTCATTGATCTGGCTGACAGCATCCCTAAGTTCTGACGAACTTGCAGCTGTTTCTTTTTTCTGGGCTTGTTCTGGCAACGTCTTACCCTGTAGGGGCAAGTCTTTACCATCAGCATCAGGCACATTGGCAGCTTCTAGTTTTACAAACTGGCTTGATTTTTGCGCAGTGGCTGTTGGCAGTTGCGCCATCACCATGCTTGAAATATCGTTAGCCATGTTCTTTCTCCTTTAAGAGGGATGGAGAACTGACTCAGTAGGAGTCAGTCCTCTTATCCTTCAATCTTACTGAAGTAATGCCAATACGCTTTGAGGTGCAGCATTTGCCTGTGACAGCATCGCTATACCAGCCTGCTGCAGAATCTGATTACGAGTCAGTTCAGCAGTTTCTGATGCAAAGTCAGCATCCTGAATACGACTTCTCGCAGCCGTTGAGTTTTCAGC
>JBNKPX010000198.1:0-902 GCA_050295575.1 Gammaproteobacteria bacterium
ATCGGCGCAAAGGTTGTCGCCGATTCATTGCGAGACCCATTAATCCTGTAATCGCTAACCCCCAGTTCTCAACAAAATTCAGACAGTTTAGCGGGAAACGTAAACCACTGAACTGAAATGAAAAATAACAAAGCTCTTTAACAATATGGAATAAAACTTTTCCGCAACCCGAAGGTTAGCGGAAACAATTTGATTTTGATCTATGTTTCATAGAGTTACACTACCGCAGTCGCACCCTTCGCGGGTGCGTGGATTGAAACACAAAGGGGGTCATTGGATGGGCAGTTGCTATCGTCGCACCCTTCGCGGGTGCGTGGATTGAAACAGAAGACCTTGGGTGAGAACGAAGAGCTGCCAGGTCGCACCCTTCGCGGGTGCGTGGATTGAAACACAGTATTGTAATTGATAACGTGGCATTGAAGCCGTCGCACCCTTCGCGGGTGCGTGGATTGAAACATTCTGGCGCCTCATACCCGTCGAAAAATTCAGGCGTCGCACCCTTCGCGGGTGCGTGGATTGAAACCCAGCTGGCATCGGTTCTGGCCGCATCAAGGTAGGTCGCACCCTTCGCGGGTGCGTGGATTGAAACCGGTTCAATGGCCGGTGGAAGCTGGTTTTTTTCGTCGCACCCTTCGCGGGTGCGTGGATTGAAACCTATTACCCTGGGTGAGGCGACTCATGTATGTAGTGTCGCACCCTTCGCGGGTGCGTGGATTGAAACTCTGCTATGAATAAAAAGCACTCGGCTGATGTGGAGTCGCACCCTTCGCGGGTGCGTGGATTGAAACAGAACTGTTCCTCTGCTCAGGCCTGCCAGCCTAGTCGCACCCTTCGCGGGTGCGTGGATTGAAACTGGCATACCGATACCCTCTTCTTCATCGCTTCAAGTCGCACCCTTCGCG
>JBNKPX010000199.1:0-900 GCA_050295575.1 Gammaproteobacteria bacterium
GGGAGGAGGGGTGTCGTGAGGCATCCCCCTATCCCGATTAGCTGTCATCGGAGTTTAAATGTTCGATTCAATTTGGAAAAAACTAGAACAACAAAGCAAGGTTATTAGTTGCAAAAGAATATCCTTCGATTTAAAGCTTATGTTTGTCTATCACATTATAATGATGATCTTGTTTGGCTTTAGACCAATAAATAGTCCACTTCATCAAACTTATTTGGCGGCGTTTTTAGCCTTCATTCTGATCATTTATTCGATATTTCATAAGCTACGATCAAATTGGTCATGGCCGGGTTTCTCTTTAACAAGCATTCCTTCAATAACTTTCAATCTAGTTTTCACTTACATTTTTCTAGCATATGCTTCATTTATGGTAATTGATGACGGAAAAGTTCCCGAATTGACATTTACAAGCATAGAACCTTTACTAGTTGAATCATGGGGAGTGATACTAAAAGCAGCTTCAATACCTGTTTTAACTCCATGGTTTCTTGGCGTCATAGGTATTGCGTTTATGAATTCAATGGTAAGTTTAAAACTGGCAACACTTAAACTCTCGGAATTTAATGCACAGTGCGGGAACAGCTAACAAGAGCATGCACATGGAAAAATTTAAGCTGCTCCACTCCGTTACGCAACTTAAATTTCCCAGTGATTGGCGGCGTTAGCTTGCAAAAAGGCTCATCTGTGAAAGAAAAAATAGCGATAGTATTACTGACCAGTTTTTATTCCACAGTTTCACTTGCTATGGGTGTAGGTACATCTATATCCAAAATTCAGGGAGTTGAACTTTGGCAATTGTCTTCCAATTTAGACGGAAATTCTTCTGATTACTTCGGATTTGTGGGGGTAGAGCCTTCTATAGCTGAGTATTGTAACGGCGATAATTCCATTTACATCTTT
>JBNKPX010000200.1:0-886 GCA_050295575.1 Gammaproteobacteria bacterium
ATGGTTCAAAAGAGTCATGTAACTTTCTCAAATGATTTTGGAAAGGGTTTTTGAAATGGTATGATGGAGGGGGAGAAAATAGAATCACATCAAAAAGGATTTTTGAAGTTGAAGTGTTTTCTCCTCTCAAAATATTGACTTCCCCTTTATTTGAAGAGACTCTTGGAGCTTTTTTTTCTTCCTCTTTTTTCTTTCTTTTTTTCAATAATTTTTTCTCTCTTCTTTTTTTTATGCTCCGTCTCTTGAGGACTTGGGGGTTTTGATGATATTTGAGGAGAAAATCACTTCTTCAAAAACTTCTTTTCAAATGACATGACATGGATTGGCAAGGTCATAACTATGGATACAATGGCGGTGGACGCATATTCCAGAATGGAGTTATGCATGTCAACATGGCTAAACCATGATTATGGAGATGGGGGAGTTGTGGATATATTGGCGGTTTTTGGTAGCAAATCATTTTCAAAAAAAATTTAAAACTCAAATGGACACATCCCTTAACAAAGCTCAACACAAACAAGAGTTGCTATGTGGATAATATTTGGCTCTGGTAGGAATGTGTATGTTGTTGAGGAACCTTTCTATTTTCATTCAACTCCGATCAATCTCAAAATCAAGGTTTAGCAAGATTAACACTAACTCAGATATCACACCTCCCAACAACTTTGCTGGGGTCTAGTACCCTGAGTACCGCGGGCCACCGATTAAGGCCAAAAAAATCCAGATACAACTGGTTCCCTCCAGCAGCAAACGATTGGGGAACCATGCACCTTCTACCTGATATGCCCCCCTCCTGGATAAAGAGGAGGGGCCACCACCCTAAAAAGGGAAGGTTCTTGAACACCAGGCTCTAGCCCCTCGGGTCCTGACATAGGCGCTTTCCCAC
>JBNKPX010000201.1:0-867 GCA_050295575.1 Gammaproteobacteria bacterium
GCTATCAACTTTACTCTTGCCATCTTGAGAAAGAGAAGAAGACGAGAGTAAATAACCATTAAGATTAGATTTTGTAAATTAGAAGCAAAGGCGAGAGATCAGAATAAAATATATATATTTTCCGCAAATACTTAAAATAAAATTAAGAAAGGACTCTTCTATCTAGGCTAGCGTTCCTACGGTTGACATGGCTCTGGTACCACTTCTGTCATACCCGGTTTTTATGCCAAAACCAAGTACTCATCGTATGCATGACCCAGGATCAATTGTTCCACACATACGGCCAAAAGTGTTCACAGATAACCAAATGTCACAAATAAAGTATGATTATTATTACATAAATAGTGTTTTTAAAGACTATGATGACTCTCAACGGAACGGAACAGCGGAAGACTCCATAACTCCACAGGAACGACAACCGGGGCAACACGTAGCCTAGAACTCCTCGCCGAAGAATTCCAGTCCATCCTCTCCTTCTGAGCAGCAGGTTTGAGTAGCAGGGGAAAATAGCAAGGTTGAGTACACTTATGGTTGGTACTCAGCAAGTACATGAAATAATGATATGCAGGGTATAATATCAAAGGTAAAGCTATAATAAGGTTAAATACAGAAAATCACCTATACTTGACTCATCAATTATTAGCATCTATTCACTATGTTAAAGTTGTAGACTGAAACTATCCAATTAAGTTGTATTAAAGTATATCACAAAGTATGATCATAAAGACACAAAGGGATCACAAAGATTACATCATTCCCAACCATACCAACTAATCAAAAGATGATCCCAGACTGCTTGTAACCGTAAACTCGGCTATCATGATAGTTGTACACTTTGCAAAGGTAGCGTCATGTACCCACGAGTAG
>JBNKPX010000202.1:0-848 GCA_050295575.1 Gammaproteobacteria bacterium
GTAATTGTTTTTAATGAAACAACCTGACCAATTTTCTTTTTGGTTATAACAGTTGGATTATGTGTTTTACTGTAAGCCAAAATTGATCACCTTCTGCCTCAAGGGCGCAAACTCTTCCAATAGCTCTTCACTGATTGGCAGACAATCGCTCTGATATTGCTCGAACACTCCCCACTTTTGTTTTGCTTCTTCATAATTATCAGCCTCAACGTAGCCAATAATTTCCCTTATTAGATACACTCCAGTATTAAAATTTTCCTTTCTCCAATCAGCATCTGCCTTTCCAGAATATTCACTTAGCAAATCGCTAATTCTTATCAAATATCTTAATGCCAGCTTCCTGTTCATCTAATGGCTCACATACACATAACAGAATGATAAACGAGACCCCCGGGTCTCATTATCATGTTTTAGATTTTAACTCTCGAGCAATAGTTTTGAATACCGATACACCAACTAGTGTGAGTTGGTTTTCTTGACTAATAATTCCGACACTCCTCAGCCCTATCATTGCGCCGCCATTTATGCGAACTTTTGGTTGCATTCCGTTTCTCTCCACATCCGAATATATGGCATCGAAGCTCTTTATTAGAATCTCGGGTGTACTTTCAATAACGTAATCCACTCCAAGATAGCTACATATTTCTCCAACGATATGCTTTCTACCAGGCGAAACCTCTGCATTTGCATAATGTAAAAACTGTAAGTATGGATCTTGGATTTCCCTAATCTGTCTTTCTACGTTTTTGTGTTTAGCTTCCAAGGCACTAGCATGTTGCGTGACTGATATTAATTGTGAAACTAACGCTTGCTTTTCAGCTTGTGTTTGCGCTCCAGATTGAACTAAT
>JBNKPX010000203.1:0-322 GCA_050295575.1 Gammaproteobacteria bacterium
TATTTCAAAGATCTGTCCTGTATCGGCTAATTGATACAGCTCACGCAGCTGTTCAGCGGGCGGTGTGACCATAGGTGCTTTGTCTTCGCTTTCTGCGCTGGCGTATGCCCATGTCAGTCCCAGCTGCTGTTCCAGGCAGTGGTATATCTCATCCAGGCGGTAGGGTTTGCTGATGTAGTCGTCCATTCCGGCTTTACGCATTTCCTGCTCTTCCTCAGAGAACGCCGAAGCTGTTACTGCCACAATTTTCACGTCACGACCTTCGGGAAGTGCGCGTATGCGTCGAGTGGCCTCCATGCCGTCCATGACTGGCATACGCCAG
>JBNKPX010000203.1:332-836 GCA_050295575.1 Gammaproteobacteria bacterium
CAAATCCGGCTGCCATTGCTGGAATAGCTCCACGCATTCCTCCCCATTTGATACCACCTTCACATCGAGGGAAATTCTGCTCATGAGTTCGGTCAGAAGTAGCTGGTTTTCACTCTGATCCTCGGCGATCAGGATGCGGCGGTGAGGCTGCCCAGGAGCAAGACCTACTATGTCTCCCCTGTCGCTCTGCTCCACTTCGGCAATGGCCGCACTCTCGACCAGTTCGACAGGTAGTTCGACCCGGAACACGGAGCCTCTGCCAGGCTCACTTTCAACAACGATAGTGCCGCCCATCAACTCAACAAACTGGTGGGTGATGGTCAGGCCCAGGCCGGTACCCTTCTGTCCCGCGCTCTGGGTCAGCTGCACGAAGGGCTGGAAGATATGCTGCAGCCCTTCCTGATCCATACCGGGGCCGCTATCCTCGACTTCGATCAGTATATGGTAACGCTCTTTCTGCTTCACGCCCAGTCGAATGGTGATGCCCCCGGTTTTGGTGAACTT
>JBNKPX010000204.1:0-829 GCA_050295575.1 Gammaproteobacteria bacterium
GAAAGGTATGCCATTCACGCATGAATGGTACGGCAGGATCGGACTGACCAATAACAATATTCCACGACTAGCTCAGCCCCATCCTGACTGGTTATCGATATGGGGATACAACGGCCGTGGTATAGGCCCCGGCACGGTGTTTGGACGTCTGCTCGCTGATCTGCTCATGTCTGGTAGTGGCGATGTCGAGCTTCCACTTCCGTATAGTAAACTCCAGGCTGAAAAATTTATTGGTCTGCAAAGCTTTGCTATCGAATTTGGTGCAACTACTTACCATGCTGGGAAGGCTCGTTTTTAGGGAGGGGGTTTGCTTTTAACGTCACGTCGGAAGGCGTCGTACCTCCTTTTCCGACCTACGATCCCGCTTACGGGTTTCCAACTTTTCACAAAACGCACCGTTCACAAAGATCATCGATATAATCCACCAATGTTCATAATCAAATTCTAAGGTAGGTCGGATAAGCGAAGCGCCATCCGACATTATCAACGCAAGCACCAACCGTAAGTCAAAGACCGGTTAATGTTGTAAGGCGAGATCTTCCAAATCGTTTCAAGCCGTCGGGGTTTTCATACAGCTGGGAGGTGATATGCTTTCCGTAATATCGGAAGGCTACTTGCTTCCCGTCACGTCGGAAGGCGCTTCGCTTTTCCGACCTACGACCCCGCTTACAGGTTTGATTTTGATGTGGCCATAATTCAAAAATCTACACCTCTCTTGTTGTACTGCTAATGAGTTAATAGTCGATTAATATGTATTGATGACAATGTTGCGCAGAAGATATACATTGACTCATAAGTTGGCTGAAATATATCCAGTGATCGGTTATTC
>JBNKPX010000205.1:0-822 GCA_050295575.1 Gammaproteobacteria bacterium
AGGTACTCATTCAGTGTCATGCCGCCCTGTTTCAGGTCAGTGAATTCCTTCTTCTTAAGCTTCATGGTTCCATGAGGTACATAGTGAGTGCGGAAATGAGCCTTGAACTCATTCCATGTGATAGTGTCGATGTTCACATGGGTATTGCAGTACGTCTCCCACCAGTTGGCTGCTGTCCCATAGTGTTGGTGTGCAGCAGAAAGGACCTTCTCACGATCAGTGCATTGGGCAATCACGAGTTTCTTCTCAACCCCCTTAAGCCAATCTTCTGCGTCCATGGGGTCTTTGGCCTGTGAGAAGGTGGTGGGGTGAATTCGCAGGAACTCCGCTAAACGAGACTGGTGTGGTGGTGGAGGTGGAGGTGCTTGCTGCTGGTTGGACTGCATATTGTTGAGGGTCTGCAGCACTGCTTGCATAAGCTGGTTCTGGGTGGTGATCAGTTGTTCAAGGTTAATATTGTTGTTGGAGTTGTTGTTGTTGTTGTTGCTGGGTTGGCCATTGCACTGGCTATTTCTTGTGTTCACCATCTGATGGTTTGGTAAAAAGGGAAAATAAGACTTCACATAACCCAACTATATGCACAAGGGATATGGGGAAAAATGCTGCCATTTTATTTACCTTAATATAGACGAGGTCGTGGATAAGGTGCCAAAGCAACCCACGACTCTCACTAACACTCAAAAACACAAACATCAATAATTAAACAAGCGATGACTAATGCCACATTATTACAGACTCAGGTGACTCCTAATGACTACGGGATCCGGAGGGGGAGTGGCTGCTCACTGCGGATTCCTTGCTTGAACTCTAGACCGAGGAGGT
>JBNKPX010000206.1:0-362 GCA_050295575.1 Gammaproteobacteria bacterium
TTATGTTTGGAAATGTAATTTAGATATATTTAACTGAAGTACTTAAGAATGCGGAAATATAGCTCAGTGCATACGGTAATAGCTCTTATAGTGGCTTTACTAATTTCTACTATATTTTATCTCTTTAATCAAACCGGTATAGCAGATGCGTTGTTCAGCATATTTTTGCCGGGTATATTTGTATCGATAAATTTATTTGGTGGCCCAGAAAAAGCGGGAGTAATTTCCATTTATATTGGTTTTTTTATTCAGACCTTATTTTGTTATATGCTAGTTTTAAAAGCATATAGAACCGTATTAAATGTAAAACATAACAAGGTCAATGCACATGGAAAAATTTAAGCTACTCCACTCTGTTACGC
>JBNKPX010000206.1:372-811 GCA_050295575.1 Gammaproteobacteria bacterium
GGGCGTTATGCGTAAACAGTATGCGTAAATAATGGAATTAATAGCAATTACACTAATGGCTTTTATCGCTATTTTGATGATCTACTTATCATCAATGGTCACATATCTTACTATTCGATCAGATTGTTTTGAAAAAAAACAAAAATCATACATTGTTGCTTTAGCTTGGTTTATTCCTGTGATTGGTCCTGCCATCATTCTCTCAGTCCTCAATCAGGACAAGCCTCTGGTTAAAAAGCCGGGTATACCTCTTCTTGATTTCCTCTTTTTAGCCGCAGTAATAAATCAAAATTCTTCTGCTGAATCTGGGAGTCATGATGTATCAAGTCATGATTTTACTAATGTCGGTGGTGGTGACAGTGGAGGCGGCGGTGGAGATTGAAGCGCATAACAAGGTAAATCAAACCGGACTCGCGGCACTGCTCGTGCCGCTCACGTT
>JBNKPX010000207.1:0-804 GCA_050295575.1 Gammaproteobacteria bacterium
CATTTTCGATTTTCGGTCAATAGCCGCATCTATATCGATTTGCCCTTTGGTTACAAAATTAGCCAGATCGGTGAAATCCTGTGCCTGCATCTTCCCGGCAAATCCATGTGTCGCATCTTTCATAGCAGCAATGACCCTGTCGTTGGCTGCTCCTTTCATATCAGTTAAGCCTTTAATTCCAGTTTTATAGGATCCCGATGCATAGGCGCCATCTTTACCCATGAGATCCCAGCCATGGCACGCTTTACAACGATGTGTGGCGTCGCCTTTCTTCTTAGTGTTGGATGCAGGCCAGGCCGGATGAGTATCTTTGGGTTTTTGTGCACCGATCACCTTAAACCACTTGTCGTAAAGTCTTCCTCCCCTGGCTATGGATGACACTTCTTCCGCAAATGATATGCTACAAAAAATGGTGAACATTAGACCTGCTAATATAGAAACAGTAGTTTTCATAGCGTAATTCCTCTAATTGGTTAATTAAAATATTGTTATTTTTATAAGTATCTGATTTATATATGTTATAGATAAATTATTTATTTACTTAAATAGCTACTAATGAGCTCTTATTTAAATGTAAAATAAATTTATATCAATACTACATGCAATTTTGAACTAAATCTCAATTTATTTTATATATTTCATAGATCCGGGTCAGAATTAAGCAAAACGATGAATGGACAGGTTCAGACAAAATCAGATTTCTCTATTGACCGCAAGAAACGGACATAGGGTAAAGATACACACAAATTCATGTGCAACTGCAGAACGCTACTCGAGATTTAACACTTTCTGCATAGACCAGGA
>JBNKPX010000208.1:0-801 GCA_050295575.1 Gammaproteobacteria bacterium
TTGTTTTTATGATGGCCTGCACGCTTTCTATTGTGGTTTCTATTCTGTCCGGGGTTCGCGGTCTCGCTCTCATGCTTTTGGGTCTTATAGCTCGATGAGATCTTTTGGCCGTTATTCTGTGGCTTTCGGATCTGGCCCCGCTTGCATCGCTAGTGCTGGTGATTTTTAAATTCAACCTGCGCGATCCGGAAGGCGCGGCGTGTTAAAGTAGATAAAACAAATAATGTTCTCCTGGTGGGTAATTCGGCAGCCGATATAGACAGGGTTGTAGAACAATTGTCAGAATACTATAACCTGGATCTTGCCAGCCTTATTGAACAGTCGAAATGAGTATTTTGTAGCTGAGCTATCCGTGCTCTTCCATTAAGTGTGTATGTGAAAATGGTCTCATGTAAACCTTGCTCCTTATTTGTTTAGAAATTGCATTACATGAATATTTCCAATCGAACTCATCACCTTGCTTTTTTTGCTGCGAGATCAAATCAGAAATGATCCATTCTTTTAATTCATCAGGGCTGGATATTGTTCCATCGTTGCAGTTATTAATGAGTGTATCGATGTATTTATTTTGTAGCATATTCAACTTTCTGTCATCAGGGAGCACATACTCATTTAAAGAAAGAATTGAGAATTTATCTATGGATTGAATATTGTGCTGGATGACCTCAAATTCAATTTCAAATGAGCCTCTGGCTTTTTTGTAACTAACTTCAATATCTAACTCTTTATGCTTATTAATATCTAAAATCGCTGGTTTTAGAACCTTAGCATTGAAGTATTTCCATTCCTCATATTTTCCTT
>JBNKPX010000209.1:0-797 GCA_050295575.1 Gammaproteobacteria bacterium
GATTGGCGGAGTACATAACTCAAGCCTTACCCATTGCCTGGATTTCGCGTAACTAACAAGGCTTTCAAGTAACTCTTTGCCAATTGATTTCGACCGAAATTCTGGCAATACATAAAATTCTTGAATACTTCCAAATGTGCCTTCTGCGTAAAGCGAATGGCTTTCGCATAAAGCTCCGAATCCCACGATCCGATCGTTATTAAATGCAGCAACTACAGTGTATATACCCTGCTCCATAAATTTCTTGCACAGTTTTTCTGCTAAAGGAATATCCACATCAAAGTGCTTAATGCCCGTTCTTTCTATAATTTCATTGGTTAGGCAAACAGCCAACTTTGCGACATCGTTGGATTTTTCTTCATCTACTATTTTATATTCCACCGAACTCTGACTCCTGAGAACGCTTAACAGAATGATAAACGAGACCCCCGGGTCTCATTATCATGTTTCATGCATTACTTGCCTGCCTTACCTGCCTCTAAAATGGGAAGTCCTGCTTCAGTTGGAATATAAATGCGTTCCCCCTTTCCATCTTGAAGCCCTTTAATCCAGATATAACGAAGATACTCTTCATTGTTTTTGAGTGACTCTCCGATAATTCTATTTGCTTCTGCGGCTGCTTTGGCTCTTTCAATATCTGCTGCGCCCTCAGCTTTTGCACGGACAATTTTTGCTTTTCCTTCTGCTTCAGCTAGAGTAACTTTTGCCTTTGCTTGCATAAGAGCTGCTTGCTCTCTCGCTTTGGCCTCTTCAATCAAAATTTGCTTTGACCACTCTGCTTCTTTCAAGGCTGCTCT
>JBNKPX010000210.1:0-792 GCA_050295575.1 Gammaproteobacteria bacterium
GTTGTGAATAGGAAATGGATGTTTATTGATCATCGGCCATTTGCACAAACCTGAGCTTGATGACAAGGTTTAGATAATCGGTTGTCGTTTGCAAAAAACTACATGGTTGGCCTTATCAGGGCCTGTTTACAGGCCCTAGAATAGCAAGAGGTGAAGTCGCCTGCAAAGACCGTTATGTATAGACTGTAATCTGGCAGGTAAAGCTCAGTTTACAAGCCTGATATTCAAAATCCGAGTGTTTTTTAGGTAAACCTTTTCTTGATTACACCTAAGTTTAAGCCATTTCAATATTTAGAATAATTTCACCACAGATTAGGGCTCGACTCCAGGGAAGGAGGAGGTAGGGCGAAGCAGGAAGCTAGAGTCGAGGACACCCGTAAGTACGAGACTATGGATGGTCGAAGGTAGAGCAATGCAGGAGCAATTGTCGGGTAAGAATAACGCAGGAGCTGTTACCGAGGACACAGAGGTTAATATGTTTATCTTAAAACTTCAGGCGATTTTTCAACTATCAAAAAAGGTTGTCCCATTAAAATAAAGTAATAACCTGGCTAATGTGACAGATTATTCCATGGACAGGCCCCAGATCAGAAGGGCGATGAACAGGCATTCTTGTAAAAATAGTGTCAGGGTAAAAGGAGTACAAAAGGTTAAGCAATACTTTTGTGAACTGTCCTGAATCACTTCTAACATAGTTTGACCTGATCTGGGTCAATTTATGATCAATACAATACAAATACGCCTGCAACCCTTAATTTGCTTACCTTTAGCAAACTTTAAAGAATTAATAAC
>JBNKPX010000211.1:0-770 GCA_050295575.1 Gammaproteobacteria bacterium
GCAGACGCACACCGGGGACACGTCGCACCCTTCGCGGGTGCGTGGATTGAAACGCGGACTCCGGAGGCCTCGACCCGCTGTTCCGGCGTCGCACCCTTCGCGGGTGCGTGGATTGAAACATGGGGTTACGATCAAACTAACATCGATTACTACGTCGCACCCTTCGCGGGTGCGTGGATTGAAACTTCAATCAGATCGAAATACTTTGATGCTGAGTATGTCGCACCCTTCGCGGGTGCGTGGATTGAAACCAGACATGCGACGCGCGAGTGCTGCCCATTTTTTGTCGCACCCTTCGCGGGTGCGTGGATTGAAACACAGCAGGATGCCTGATCAGCTTTCAATAAGTTGTCGCACCCTTCGCGGGTGCGTGGATTGAAACTGCTGATCCGATATGATCAGTATCATAATAGAAAGTCGCACCCTTCGCGGGTGCGTGGATTGAAACAATCATGGTCATGTTATCCGGCAGCTGTAAAAGCGTCGCACCCTTCGCGGGTGCGTGGATTGAAACAAGCTTTATTCTCAAGACGCTTTGTATCTAACATCATGTCGCACCCTTCGCGGGTGCGTGGATTGAAACATTAAAGCTAAAACCGCGAACACCAGCCACGGACTGTCGCACCCTTCGCGGGTGCGTGGATTGAAACGGAACATTTACAGCCTATAACAAATTATGTACCGTCGCACCCTTCGCGGGTGCGTGGAGTGAAACCTAAAAATGTATTTACCGACTCATTGTCATATAGAGTCGCACCCTTCGCGGGTGC
>JBNKPX010000212.1:0-753 GCA_050295575.1 Gammaproteobacteria bacterium
TGCATGAGCAACATATGGCTCGTCATATGGGGCAGGGCGCATGATTGTGCAACCACTGATAAATAGAGTCGCAAAAAACATCGACAAAATGTTCATAAATCTATTTTTATTCATAGAGCACCTAGCGAAGTGAAGGAATAGTAAATGAAAGATTACTACCGTTCAAGTCAGGAAGCGTAAGCTGGAAATGATCTGAAAACACCCTATCCCAATAAGGGAAAGCGCCCATTAAAGAAAGTCAGGCAGCTCTTGCCGGGTCGCCCATTAGGCAAATTGTCAAGCGAAGGCACAAAAAAATCCTCCCGATATACCGGGCTGTTATAATCATCGATACATTTAAATCAGCGCACCCGTCTTTTCATAGTAATGGTGACGCAGTAAATGCGCACCAGTCACCCATCAGGATCAAGCTGTAATTTTACAGCCCTGGCTATTGCCCCAGAAAAACCTCGGTACCATGTGCAGTCCAAATGAATGACAGATCTGTGGCCTGTAACGACCAACCTGTTGTGGCTCTACACATGGGCACAAACTTAAATAATCGATTTATATTGAAAGGACTGGTCCAATCAGACCTGATGGTTATTAACCAACCCGGTACATGGTTAACCAGCCCTTTCAAACTTTAGCCAAAGATTTTCTCTTCGTTGTACGCTTCTCCATTTTTCAGGATCCAGTAGCAGGCTCGGCATAACTTGTGTGCCAGCGCTTTTCTAGCAACGATGGGTTTCGTTGCTTTTGATTTCTTAAGAT
>JBNKPX010000213.1:0-744 GCA_050295575.1 Gammaproteobacteria bacterium
GTTCCGATTCCACAATGGCGCGCTTATCGACGAGCACGGCGCAGCCGGTGTAGCACACTAACGGGAGATTTAGTTCATGTTTTATATTTATTGCCCTTACTGTGGTGAACACCGCGAAGAAGAAGAGTTCCACAACCACGGCCAAGCTCATATTGAGCGTCCACAAGATCCTGACTCTTGCACAGATGAAGAGTGGGGTAACTACATGTTCTTCCGTAAGAATCCTCGTGGTCTTCATCACGAGATCTGGGTTCATGCTGCGGGCTGCCGTAAGTTTTTCAACGTTACTCGCGATACTGTAACGTATGAAATTAAAGAAGTTTACAAAATGGGTGAGCAACCTAAAGTGGTTGCGGAGTAAGGGAGCGGATCATGTCTCAAAAAAATCGTCTACAAAGCGGTGGCCGAATTGACCGTTCTAAGCCACTTACTTTTACCTACAATGGTAAGCAGTTCGAAGGCTTCGCCGGTGATACACTAGCGTCAGCTTTGCTCGCAAACGGTGTTGATGTAATCGGTCGTAGTTTTAAATACAGCCGTCCACGCGGTATTGTTGCTGCAGGCGCTGAAGAGCCGAATGCTGTTATGCAGCTTGGCGCAACTGAAGCGACTCAAGTACCAAACGTACGTGCAACACAACAAGAGCTTTTCTCTGGCTTGGTTTCTGGTTCAACTAACGGTTGGCCAAGTGTTGATAACGACATCATGGGTCTTGTTGGTAAAGTTGGTGGCAAGATGATGCCT
>JBNKPX010000214.1:0-744 GCA_050295575.1 Gammaproteobacteria bacterium
CAAGTTCTTTCTCGAGCACCCTCCCCTCTACCTCGGGCAGATCATCCATTGCCACGTCGATCGTGTTGTGAGGCCCGACCTCGGTCCGGGCACCACTCTCCTTCGGGTTCGTCATAGCTTTGATAAATTGGCGTAGATCACTGATTTTTTAGCGAAACTTGGAGCAATGATCAACACGTCAACGTCGATCCCTAGCAGACTCGCCAAAAATATGTTCACACGGAAACTTGATGGCTTGCGTGGAACAAAGTAAGGCCTTGTCCCATAAGGCTAAACCGATTGCTTTTCTCTTCAAAACAACAAAGATGAGTGAAACAAATAAGTAAAACTAAGAAAACTAGTAAATGTGAAAAAAGAGAAGTGCTTAATTGATTGCTTGCTGTCCCTTGGTGCATTCACCTTGAGTTTATATACACAACTCGACTCATGTCTCTTTACAACTCTTCAAACTAACTTCTATATCTCTACTATTCGACTTCTTGATTACAAAGACTCTGTCTTGCTAACTTTATCTACTTGAACTCTAGCTTGATCTCTACTTGGATTCTAACTTGACTTGGTCTTCAATCTTGGACTCTATCTTGGCTCAATTTCTTCCTCAACTCAGTCTTTAAACTAATCCAAATTCTTTGATACTTTTCTTGGCTTAGACTCCTTAATTTAAACCAACTTGAACTCTTGCTCTTTATCCTACTCGGTCTTGATTTAAACTGAGTCCTTTATCTTGGAATTCACCTTGGCTCA
>JBNKPX010000215.1:0-743 GCA_050295575.1 Gammaproteobacteria bacterium
TCTCTGGATTAAAATAAGGAAAATAATGGAATTTCAATCATACAAGCACCTTCACTGGAAAACCAAAAGCGCCGCTTCGCTCTGCTTTTGTTTTCCGGTGAGGTGAGCGTTAGAGATGACAAAAATATTAATCATCTCAATAAGTGCCATAATTGGTATCCCGCTTCTAATATTTGTTGCTTTTGTTTTATTTCATTCTTGGCAAGCTAGGAAACACCCGCCATCCTACGGAATCATTGATCAGAAGTATTACGTCTGCAGAAAACATCAAATATTGGAAGGCGGTATATATGGAAAAGCTCTACTATTAAAGTTTCCAGAGAATAATTCTGAGCTATGGTGCTGGAGGCATGAATGGGAAGAAATAGATCGAGAAACATTCAAAAAACTGGCAACCGAATGGTATGAGAAAGACTGGTCTAAAGAAAATGGGTTTTGGTCTGATTAACTATTCTCTAAAACATGATAATGAGACCCGGGGGGCTCGTTTATCATGCTGTCAGTAATCAGGTAAAGTTTAGTGGATACAAAAAAATGCTTGGCATGTAAAGAAGAAATACTAAAGGATGCTCTTAAATGTAGATATTGTCAGCAGATCCAAACTAAAGCGGCAAATTTACAGAACAGACCTGCTTTTAATTATTTGGCAATTGGTTTGTTGGGCATATTTATAATATGGATTGTGTATTACATAATTTCTCTTTCTTTGAAAGAGCCCTTAGAGCCAAAGTTTGAAATTACGT
>JBNKPX010000216.1:0-735 GCA_050295575.1 Gammaproteobacteria bacterium
CGGTTCAAATCTCTTTGTGTTCATCTTGCTACCAGCTCTGGTAGCCCCAGGTTCTTAAAGTACTTGTTTGGTAGTGCAGTGTAAAGTGCTGGACTGGCGCTGAGTCTCCAGGGGCCGTGCGCTGACTTGGCAGTATTCCAGGCCAGTTGCCGCTTTACGCCCAGACGCCTGAGCATCCTATAACCTTTACGTCCCCACTGTTTCCACACGTAACTTCGCAATCGTCGTCGAATCCATTTATCCAGATCTCGCAGTGGACTCAATACTTCAGCTATATCGAAGTAGGCTTTGACCGCCATGGATGGTGGAAATGCAGGTTTTGCAGGAGCATAAACCTGTCCAACCAAGCAGGGATTTTCTTAAGTCTGCGATAACCTGTAATAAGGTATGGCCTCTCGTTCGACGGCTCAGCTGTCTGACTGTGGCTTTTAGTTTCTTCAGTGATTTATCACTCACTTTGATTTTCGAGCCCTTTCTGCTGAACGTAAAGCCGAGGAAGGTTCTGTTCCAGGGCCTGTCTACAGCACTCTTTTGGGTGTTCACTTTGAGTCGGAGTGTATTCCCAATATAACGCTGTAGACTATGCATGACTCGCTCACCTGCTTGCTGACTTTTAACGAATATGACAAAGTCATCAGCATAGCGAACGAACCGGTGCCCTCGGGTATTGAGTTCCCAGTCCAGTTGGTTAAGTACGATGTTAGACAGTATCGGTGACAGCGGGCCGCCCTGCGG
>JBNKPX010000217.1:0-734 GCA_050295575.1 Gammaproteobacteria bacterium
ATCGGCCATTCGGGCATCGGCAACGCCCATGGCTACTATGGTTTCAAGGCATTCTCCCATGAGCGGGCGTTGTTGTATGGTGGTTGGTTGCAGACGGTCAAGCTCTTCTTCCCACCCTATACATCGAAGACGCGACGCCTGATCGGAGCAATGCTCGCATTGTTGAGCAGGATCTGAAACTACAAACTCACTGCCCTTCTCCCTGAGGGAACACGGGCGGACTGCAATTCTTCATAGTAACGCAGAATATCTCTGGCTCTACCGGTCGTTTCTGCCTCTTCGTGAGCTTGCACTGGAAATTTTCTCTTGACTATGGAGTATGCTCCATACTTTATACTAGGGCCTGTTAACACGTGTTAACAGGCCCTAGTTTAATTTCTACTGATAAGAGCAAAGCCTATGTCTGGACATCAAAAACTGCGCATTAAGTTGCAAACACAAGATCAATATCCGCTGATTGCTTATCGCTATTTTTCTATGCACACATCGGCTAAAGGGATCATTGTGGTTGCCGGTGCTACGGGTGTTGCGCAACGTTTTTACTCCACTTTTGCACAAGCCGCTATTGAGCGCGGATACCATGTTGTCACTGTTGATTATCGAGGTATCGGCGAGTCTGCGCCGTCAACCTTAAAAGGCTTTGAAATGCGCTATCTTGATTGGGCAACTCAGGATCTTGCGGCTGCCGTCGACTATGCCAACCAAGCAGCAGCAGAGACATATCATCCCCTACC
>JBNKPX010000218.1:0-732 GCA_050295575.1 Gammaproteobacteria bacterium
ACATAAAATTTCATATTTTTTTCTCCATTATAAATAACATTTAAAAAACCGGATTGGTAAAAAACTGGGGTAAAATAACTGGAATAACAGTGTCAAAAACAAGTAAAAAATTATTTGCGCCTGACTTCAGTTATTTAACCTCTCGTGTAAATATTAAGACCCGCCCCAGAGTCTCTTTTAAATTTTTAAGCCTGACCTCAGAGTATCTTTAAATAATTAGAAAAACTTAATAACTCGAATAACCTGGGTCAGATACAGAATAACCGGGGTCAGATACACGTTAAAACTAAGAATAACTAACTTAATTTGTATCTGACCCTAATTATTTGACCCTAATTATTATGCTAATTATTATGTGGTTAAAATTTAATCCCTCCATCCCCTTTTATTCTATTGATTATTCCAAATCAGTTATTTACCAGAGTTCCCGAATACACATTCATTTAAACAATACTGTTTCTCATAGCTCTTCGCTTGTTCAAGTAAAATCTTATTCCTATCGCTATATTTTAAATTTGAAAATAATGGTGATTCCAAATATTTTCTCAATTTCAAAATCAGTACATTTTCAACAAAATTTTCCTTCCCTATTTTTAACCCATGAAGAATTTGTAAATTTTCGATTTGATTAGATATTTGAGCCTGATTATTAGCATCCACAATATTTTTAATCGTCAAATTATCTAAGTGATGAGTTGCTATACCCCCTAACATAAATGCAATAACACAAGC
>JBNKPX010000219.1:0-728 GCA_050295575.1 Gammaproteobacteria bacterium
CCCTTTCGTTTGTAAAAAATCATACGGCTCTTTCTCATAACGCTTAGCTACTTGAGTCGCAGAAATATAACCATCCGGCTGAAATAGCACCGGAAATCCGTGATAATCTGCGGTGAGCAGATCCAATTCGAGTTGATGTTTCATTTATTGCTCCAAATATGAGTTTAAAATGCCAACACCAGACCTTCAAGGGACACGACAAATCACAAAACGTTATTACGGTATTGTCATAAAAAATTTATTGTTGTAATAAATTTTAGCTTTGCTATTGTCTCGTCTAAGAGAAGTATGCGGTAACGCATAAAACGCTCAAACGAAGTGAAGTGCCTTGCCGAGGCCATAGTGTCGGCGACATACACCCCATTCGCTGTTGGCGCAGCTTATGGGGTTTTTTTGTGCCAAAAAATTACCAAGCACGAGCCACAATATAATGTGTTTTGAATTAAGGTCAACTACATTATGTTGTGAATGGATATGTGGATAAGTCCTGTATGATCTGTGGATAAGGTGTGGAAATCTTTCAAAGCGCAATAGTAAAGGCTATAAGCAATATAGAGTTCAAAAGTGATATTTATTAAAGTTATGGAAATGGCAAATCTATAAAAAAAATCAATGAAAAATAATAAAATAAACATAGATACCCACAGGAATAAACGCAATAAACGTAGACACCCACTGAATAGAAAACTCAAAAAGAGTTAATTCAGGCCATAGTGTTCAGACAAAAT
>JBNKPX010000220.1:0-726 GCA_050295575.1 Gammaproteobacteria bacterium
TTTGGTGATTTATCAATGGAAAAAATCACTAAAATGAGTGCATCGCTAACTGGCGACATAGAAAAAGTTCGTCCGTTTGTAGGCGAATACTTGTGGTCATTATATTTTGTATACAGAGCATTCTCATTTCGATTGGTTGTATTTATATTTATGGAGCGCCAGAAAAATTCTCCGAAATATTGGAAAGATGACGATGGCTTAAAGCAAATATTACGCTCCGTATTATCCGAGAGTGAATTCGATAGCTTTATGTCGAAAGAAATTGGCTCCATTCAATATGTTCGGGCTTTGATGGAAGGTAAATTCATTTCTCAGGTAGAGAAAATAATTACAGGAAAGGCATCAATTCAGGAAGGTGTTGAGCAGGCAAGGATCATCATGCTTAGCGCGCAACAGGCAACCCAAAATGCCTAAAACATGATAATGAGACCCGGGGGTCTCGTTTATCATTCTGTTAACTCTTTATGATCAGTGAAATCGAGAAATTTGAAGCTCTAAAGAAGTACGTAAAAGATGAAGATCTTAGGGAGCGTTATTCGAATATCAAATATGATGTAGAAGCGGATGTATATTTTTTCCGTACTGAAGATGGCGGGCGACATACACCGGCAAGTATTGGGTATAGGCCAGGGCATTATGTTACGGATGAAATAATGACTACAGGTTTGCATTATTATCTAGAGCAAGACTGTCTATTTCCAGGGCATCAAGCTAAAACGAAAATTG
>JBNKPX010000221.1:0-719 GCA_050295575.1 Gammaproteobacteria bacterium
TACGTCGATATTTGCGGTAAGTGCTGATCCGCCGAACACGCGCAGGTCGATATCAGCCACGATGTGCTCGGCGACTCCTTGCTGTTCCGCCACCCGTTTGGCTGCATCCAGCTCAACGCTGTGACGTTGACCATAGCGAAAAGATAATGCGTAAGGGGTAAATCCCTGGTCGCGGGCGATCGCCAGTACCGTGCTGGAATCCAGCCCACCACTTAACAGAACAACAGCTTTTGATTCGGACATCAGCTTATACCGCAGTACTTGAAAACAGGCTGCGCATTGTGTCATCGCGTTATCGCTTAGGCAATAGCATTGGGCTGGTCGAACTGTTTCTCATAAAAGGCGATAAGGGAACCTCTGATTAATTTAGAGCTTCCTTAGTATGTTCAAGCAAAGGTGCTTTATCATTCTGGACATCCAGAAAAAGGAAGTTTCATCAGGTAGAGGTCGTAAACGAGAGTGGTAATTTTTCAAATACGGTTTTGACAACTGGCTTGCTATACAAATAGCCTTGCGACATCTGGCAACCGCTAGCCTGCAAAAACACAGCCTGCTCCAATGTCTCGACTCCTTCCGCTACCACTTGCTGATCCAGGCAATGGGCTATACTGATGATTGCCTTCACCAGTTCGGCATGGTAATTGTCGGTGGTGATGTTGTGAATGAAAGAACGGTCTATCTTCAGCGTGTTTATGGGGAAGCGCGTGAGGTAGCTGAGG
>JBNKPX010000222.1:0-717 GCA_050295575.1 Gammaproteobacteria bacterium
ATCTGGGCCGGTATATCGCGCCAGTAAACCACGGTTAGTTTGGCCATAATATCTCCTCTAGCAGTTTGACCTTGTTTAACCCGAATATCTCTGAGAATGCTATCCGAGTGAGATTATCCTGTTAGATATGCGGGCTAGCAGTGTAACAGTTGCGCTTTAAGCTGCACCATAATTTTTCGATTCTGAATGATTTTGCGTAGCACAGGAAAAACTCTTAGACATTGATTAATCGGGGTCAGGTTCGAATAGCACTTACTTAAGCAGAAAACTGTCTTCGCGAGTACCCAAAGGGCATAAACTACGCGCGGCAGGAGTGGCACAAGGATGTGCCGTTTACGGACCTAAGGATGGAATCTCTAAACCGTGCTGAAACCATCTGCCCAAAGGGATTGCCACGTCGCAAGCTCCTCGCAATGAACAGCATAACAGCCTTAAGTAAGTACCATTCAGGCCTGACCCTACTCTGTCGAGACTATGATCGTCAACAATAAGTATCCTTAATGCATTGTCCATTTTTGTAGGCCATTACTACATTGCCGTATTTTTACTTTATATTAAAAAAAAATAGCTCTGGTTTCCTTTGGAATATGGTAGAGATGACTATGAGTGTCGTACGCTAAAGTGATTATATATTTTTCTTGTCGACTCTGTTTTACTAATGCTTTTTTAAAATGTATAACGAGACATGAAGTCTCGTTAATACATCTGTTATAAATT
>JBNKPX010000223.1:0-706 GCA_050295575.1 Gammaproteobacteria bacterium
TCATCGAATCTGTGAAGCAGGGCAGAGGGGATAGGTTAAAAGATACACCAGACCTTTTTAGCGGATTGCTCTGGTCGGGTGAGAGAGCGCTTGAGCTGGGATTGGTAGATGGTTTTGGCACAATAGACTCGGTAGCTCGTGATGTCATTAGTGCTGAAGATGTTAAGGATTTTACAGTTAGGGAGATGTTGTTAGAGCGTCTCGCTAGTCGTATGGGAGCTACATTCTTTAATAGTATTGGTGCAATGATGGGGTTATATTCTGGCATTATTATGAAATAGGGTAGGGGAACGAAAGGGCGAATTTGAATCAGGGCTAGGATACATCATTTTTGATTTGAGTTGCCAAAATCAAAAATGAGATCCTCATTTCATTTGGCTGTCTCTATGTCTCAAACGTTGATAAAGCCGACGTTCGCGTTGTGCGGTGCAAAAAGGCAAGTTGGTACCAGGTGTTGTCGTTCCTGACTGCGTTTTTAACGACTCCAATCAGCACTCAAGCCGCCATTTACGGAAGATAGATCGAAATCTCCGGTTAGAGCCATTTTCAATCATTGACCTAAATAAAATGTGGTAGGATTTGGCTGTATACCACTATTTCCAAGTCGGCTGAATAATATCCTTTAATATTTCACGAGTAGTAGTTTGGTGGAGCACTCAAAGCACAAATAACAAAAAGCTATCAATCATTTTAACCTAGGGAATAA
>JBNKPX010000224.1:0-705 GCA_050295575.1 Gammaproteobacteria bacterium
AACACCTTCTACGATTGAAAATAGTTTTATCATTTTATCTAGTGCAAAGCGCCCACATGAAGTTCGACACAACAGTTGAAAGCTTGCTGTCGGTTTACCACCGATTGAATTCTCAACTATTGATTTTTCCTCGGGGGCATATTCTGTTTTGTAATCTTCATATCGCCAGAATTGAAAATTTTCGCCTTCCTCAGATGAACAAGAACCATCGATAATTTTGATATCTTTAGCTCTACTTTCAATTTCTTCGTAGCTTGGGCCTTTGAAATGTATGATTACGCTATTCATTATTTACAAGCTAACAGAATGATAAACGAGACCTCCGGGTCTCATTATCATGTTTTAGGCATTTTCTCTAAAATTCCAACCTAAATCTAGCTTGTCCCAATCAATAGGTTCGTAAGAATAGTTTGCATCAAACTCACCGCTTGCCTTCACGTGAATGATGCATTCTGTAAACCTTTCTTTATTTCCGATTGCAACCTCGTCTTGAAGTCGCCTAAGAAGCACATCCAAATTGGTTATTGATGGGATTGATTTTTCTGTTAGTTTCTCATTCTCCAAAACTAGATAGCTATTTAAGAATTGGCTTTGGTTTCCCTCGACCTGATATTTAACAATGAATTCCAACCATTCATTTGGCAACGAGCCTATAACGCTATCAGTTATTTCTTGGAATATTTCCTTTTGCATAGCAAAAACTCC
>JBNKPX010000225.1:0-704 GCA_050295575.1 Gammaproteobacteria bacterium
CGATATTTGTTGCTGCTCGGTCCTGAGTAGCGTGCATGCAGTGGCTGCTGATCAAGTCGACTCATTCCTAATGAGCAAGAACAGTAGCACCGGGTGTGTTTAAAGTTTTCCTTCGGCTCTTCAAAGGTTCAATTTTGTGTGGATTTTTGTCGGGATCTCTGCAGGTACTCATCCTGGTATCGATCTTGAGCTATCAGATCGAAAAGCTCGATGTGTCGTAGTTCTAATTGCTCTGAAACGTTTATTTTCCGAACATGTCCACAAGGTGTTCAGTGAAATGCCTGTGAGTACATGAACTGAGTTTTGGTTCAATTTTTGTCGTCAGTCTCGCACGTGTTCTTGACGGCATCAATTTGTGTTTCCGCTATGATTCCTAACCCGGTTCCGAGGGTCGATAGCTTTTCTATAGCTATGCGGTCTTGGCCGAGTTAGATGAGAAGGGCGTCGGGTCGATTTTAGGATATAGACCAAGTTCCGTAAAGGAATTTTGATTGGCTCACATTCACCCCCTCTGGTCACCTTCTCCGGTCCTTCAAATTTTTATATTGACTAAGTGTATTTCTTATTTTCAGGTCAGCTGGATTAACGTGAGATCAATCCAACATTCTCCCCCTTGATCGAACAGTTCATCATAAGTCTATTTCTTAGTGAAAATTGATGCAAGAGATAATGAGTAAGCAGTAGTTAATTTAATTCCCCACTGC
>JBNKPX010000226.1:0-703 GCA_050295575.1 Gammaproteobacteria bacterium
AGAGACATTGAAAGGAAGTCCGATCGAGCTCAATATTCGACACGAATCAGATTCCGTTATTGTTGAGTTGCTTCTCCAAAGTAGCGATAGAATGATCTGGTGTATCTTCACATCGCCATCAAGTTTAGAACCATTTGTTGACATATTTAATGGTTTTGACTTTATCAAAATATTCGATAAAAACAAAGAAAACAAGAGGTTTATCCAGTTTGGTAGGTATAGGGTTGAGTACTTTATAGATGACCCATTTTCATTTACAGTCGATTATTATGAATTATTGGAAAAATAACAATTTGATAAAGTTGCACATAAAACATGATAATGAGACCCGGGGTCTCGTTTATCATTCTGTTAAGTGGCAACGATAATATGCAAATCAATCATATTTTCAGATTTGAAAAGCTAAGAGATGGAGGCTCTCTTATTGTATCTTTTCAATCAAATGATTCATGTGAGTATTGTGTAATGTTTCCTATTGCAAAAGACATTGAAAGTCCAGAATATGAAGATCCTATTTTAATAAATAGAACTACAGGGGTAGAAGTAGAATTAAGTTTAGAGGGTGCAATACAGTGGCTTAAAACACTACAACCATATTTTGAGCAAAGACCCGAACTACCATATGTTTCTAAACAAACAGAAACCGATATCTTTAATAAAATGATTCAGTTATGCAAAGTAAGCACTTAACAAGTACAGTCAG
>JBNKPX010000227.1:0-702 GCA_050295575.1 Gammaproteobacteria bacterium
GGGACTAATTTGGAAAAATATATTTTCTAAAGTTTTCAGAGTTATTTTTCAACGGAGAAAGGTGACGTGGCATGCTTGCATGTTGAGAGAATTTGTCATTAATCACCCTTAGTGAGTTGTAATATATTTTTCTATAGTTTTTTTGAATTATTTTTCAATGGAGAAATGTGATGTACCATGAGGTGATTTTCAGTAATTTTTAGAATTATTTTTTCAATGGAGAAAGATGATGTGGCATGCTCCTTGAATTTTCATAAATATTTTTCAATTGAGAAAGATGATGTGGCATAATGTAATGTGGCATGCTCCATGAATTTTCAGAAAAAAAATTCAATGGAGAAAGATGGCATAGCATGATAAGATGTGACATATTTACATGGTGAGAGAATTGAAATTAATGACTTATAGTGGGTCATAGAAATATAAGTATACTAGTTAGTAACCCCATGTGTAGGTGCGGGATTTAAAAATAATTATTATCTATACGTTTTTTTAGAATTTATAGATAATAAAAAATTAGAGTAAGTTGATGTGGTAAATAATGATGTGTACACTCTACACGTCAAGAGAATTATGAATATTTAAAATATTTATTATTTATAGATTTTTTGTAGAATTTATAGATAATAAAAAATAGAGGAAGATGATAGGGAAGATGATGATAGGTACACCATGCATGTCTAATTATTATATATGTGAATT
>JBNKPX010000228.1:0-701 GCA_050295575.1 Gammaproteobacteria bacterium
ATGTGGAGTGTTTGTGGCCATTGTGTTTCACTCATCTCACTTGGGTATTTAGGCTTTTGTTGAGCATGAGACTTTGTTGACAATCTATGTAGCATCCCTCTTGATAGAGTGGCATACCTATACTCAAGATTAAATATAAAATATATTTTTTTGACTTGAGCTTGTACAATATTGATTCTTGGAATAGACAACTTTACATTGTATAATCAATTTTCTACATTTGATCTCCAAGTCACTTCATGTCTTGATTCAATAGAAATTGACACTTAGTGATATGTGACTCTTCATGGATAGCTTGATTCCTCGGATTAAACATCCACTTGCCCTTCTCCATCACATACGGTTTCTCGATGCTAAGACTCCCGCTTGCTCTTCTCCGATGCATGGTTCATCGTGGCCAAGTCCTTATTAATCCTTCTTCAATGATCATCTTGACTCACACATCACTTCATGTCTTCCATAGACTCATTCTTAAAAACCTTCTTCTTAAGATCAAGTTGTTTCCATAAATATCCAATAGTTAGAAGTAGCACTTGATCAATTCTTTCTTGATTAATATTCTTTTTCTTATTTTTTATGTGTTTTTCTTGGTTGGCTTGACATAGA
Organism: Gammaproteobacteria bacterium; assembly: GCA_050295575.1. Taxonomy (GTDB): domain Bacteria; phylum Pseudomonadota; class Gammaproteobacteria; genus JACNJF01. The sequence continues at coordinate 607 of JBNKPX010000228.1, forward strand.
CTCTTCAATATGGAACTATCTATTGGTTGACATCTTATATTGATCATATAGTTCCATTTGCTCCATAACTATACTTCAAGAGATATATCAATGCA
>JBNKPX010000229.1:0-697 GCA_050295575.1 Gammaproteobacteria bacterium
TATCAGGCTCAGGTAGATAATGAGCGCGGCATTATCGGAGCAGAGGTTCTGATACGCTGGAATCACCCGCAACGCGGTCTGGTGCCACCAGACCAGTTTATTCCGTTGGCAGAGGAAACGGGTCTTATTCTGTCTATTGGTCAATGGGTGCTGGAAACTGCCTGTAAACAACTTAAAATCTGGTCGCAAGATGCGCACACTAGTGAATTACAACTGGCGGTTAATGTCAGTCAGTATCAGTTTCAGCAGGCCGATTTTGTCGACCAGGTGAGCCAGGTACTGGAGCAGACACAGGCACCGCCCAGATATCTGAAAATAGAACTGACAGAAAGTCTTTTAATCAATGATATCGAAGACTCGATCAAAAAAATGCATGCTCTCAAGGCATTAGGTGTGGAGTTTTCGCTGGACGATTTTGGTACGGGTTATTCATCCCTGTCCTACCTGACTCGATTACCCTTAGAGCAGCTGAAGATTGATCAATCCTTTATTAATCATTTAGCAGAGAATGCCGATGATGCTGTGGTCACTCAGACCATTATCACAATGGCGCAGAGTTTAGGCTTATCGGTTATTGCTGAGGGCGTGGAAACAGAAGCACAGAGGCAGTTTCTGGAACAACACGGTTGCACCACCTATCAGGGGTATTTATTTAGTAAACCCGTTACCCTGCCTGAGTTTGAAGAGTTGCTAGGGC
>JBNKPX010000230.1:0-696 GCA_050295575.1 Gammaproteobacteria bacterium
GTTATGTGTAAATATGGATGTACAACCTAGAAGACATTGAAAACAGATCGGAGTTTACGGATGAGGTCGTCGTTAATTACACTGATGCAATGGAGCTGCTCTATATCTATGAAAAGAACAATGTAAAAGTGCTTGGTTGGGAAGGCTGGGTAAAGGAATCAAATGGCTCACTTAGTCATTCCCAAAAATACCAAGGTACGACAGATTTATCACATATGCCAGTTTCGTCAGCTATCGCTTTAACAAAGAGCACAATAATGCAGGTACATACTGAGTGGGAAGAAAAGCCGGAGGTAAACAATGCAGAGCTTCTTTTTTGCATTACAACAAACACATAACAAGTGCATTATGTCGCCAATAAAAAACGCTGGCTCGGACTCGCGTTCCGCTACACGCGAGCCGCATATGCGGTCGTTATGCATAAAATATGACAATGAAGATCGTTAAAGGAATACTTTCTATAGTTATTGGTGCGGTAGCATATTTCGCTACATTTTCAGCTTTCGGGGAATCCTGGTTTCCATATTATTATCAAAACTACATTTTCTATTGGTTTGTTACTGGTCTAGCTATTATATTGTTACTACCACTAGTAGTGGCTTTTAATAAAATAGCATTTGGGGCTCAATACGAATCATCGAGTTACTTTTTAAGGTATTACAAATCAGCTTTGGGCTTAAATCTTATAGTGGTTGT
>JBNKPX010000231.1:0-684 GCA_050295575.1 Gammaproteobacteria bacterium
CAAAGGAATGGCTTGAAGTGCTATATGGTTTGTCTGAGTTTTCGGATGGGGAGGGGTTATACATATGTAAATCAGAAGGCCATCTGTTTTCAGGAGCACACGGCCTTGAAGCGAGGGCTATAGTGAGTAATGGCCGAGTTTCCGGTCTTGGGTTATGTATCTGTGGCTACGAATTTGTTCTTTCTCTGTCCGGGTTCCCAAATCGTACATTTGATGGCCGTGAATTCGCCTATAGACCCCTAGAACTATATGCCAAAGGTGGCGAGTTCGAAAAAAGTGTATTTTTTAGCTGGAACGGGGAAGCAGATCTTGGGACTATATCAACTGGAATTAACGAAACATAAAACATGATAATGAGACCCGGGGGTCTCGTTTATCATTCTGTTAAACATATAAGAATTGAACAAAACAAATTATTAAGGAGAAATTATGATGGTGAAGTATATCTGTATTTTAATTATTTTTTTTGCAACAAACACCTTTGCAGGTAATACAGAAGGAAAAGTCGACTATATACAAGCAGGAAGCGGGTGGACTTCCGATAATGTATATTTTCTTGTAAAAGTAAATGCAGCGCGAAATGGGAAACCTGCTTGTGCGACTGACGACCGAATGGCTGTTAACCCGGCTACAGAAGCCGGTAAAGTTATGCTATCTATGTTGCTCGCTGCCAAGGCGGCTTCT
>JBNKPX010000232.1:0-314 GCA_050295575.1 Gammaproteobacteria bacterium
GGGCTTCCAGCACGGCAACACTGTGTTTGTTTTCGACCAGGCGCAAGGCCGCAGACAGGCCGCTATAGCCTCCACCGATAATCACCACATCAACATCTATGTCCTGCTCCAGAGCGGCATAGCTGTTGATATTCTGGGCGCTATCGCGCCATAAATTTTTTTCGTTGAATGCTGTCATACCGTACTACATCCTGGGTCCTGTTAATACGTGTTATCAGGTTCGAATGCCATTTACTTAATAGCAAATTGTCATCGCGAGCGGCAGCGCGGCGATCTCTAAACAGTGCTGAAACCGTCTGCCAAAAGGGATTGCC
>JBNKPX010000232.1:324-681 GCA_050295575.1 Gammaproteobacteria bacterium
AGTGAGGCTTCGACAAGGTTAGAGATCGCCGCGCTGACGCTCGCGATGACATTTTGCCCTTAAGTAAGTGCCATTCAGTACAGGCCCTAATTAATCCAGATTAAATTCCACTCCCTGAGCTAATGGGAGTTCTCGGGAGTAATTTACCGTATTTGTCTGCCGACGCATATAGCCTTTCCACGCATCTGAACCAGATTCCCGACCACCGCCGGTTTCTTTTTCACCGCCAAAGGCTCCACCGATTTCAGCGCCACTGGGACCGATATTCACGTTGGCAATACCACAATCGGAGCCTGTTGCGGAGATGAAGTATTCAGCTTCACGCAAATCGGTTGAAAAGATGCAGGAGGAGAGGCC
>JBNKPX010000233.1:0-679 GCA_050295575.1 Gammaproteobacteria bacterium
TCGTTTCAAAATTACTCGAACTCTCAGCAGGCCATAAAAAAATTATATTGTACACATTCCCCGGTAAAGAAGGTTTTTACAAAAAGTTTGGTTTTAAACGTATGAGCACTGCTATGGCAATCTTTGACAACCAGGCCAAGGCACTTGAAATGGGGATGATTAATGAAACATAAGCTTTGGGGCAAGTTCGTGATCTACCACTTACTCACTTTCAGTACCCCTCTACTCCATTAATAATATTTACGATGAATCTACATACTCAAGATAAAGCATGGCAGGCACATCGCCAAACTCAAAAGTAAGTCAATGTTGGAAGGCGTCGTTCCTCCTTTTCCAACCTACAATTCCGGGTCTGGATTGACTAGAATACCAACAACAGGTCGACTACCGCCAAACCAGCCACAATAGTGAATATCCATCTTTTGAAGTTTGAAAGGTAAAATAAAAACCTGATTAACAGCTCTTCTCATCAGAAATAAATCATTCCACGTATTAAAACACATGAATCTTCAGTGATCTCTGTGTCCTCTGTGTTAAAAATATTCTAAAGATATAGAAGATTGCCAGGGAATTAATACCAGGTGTGTATAAAATAATTTGCCAACACTATATGCTTGATATATATTTGCATAATCAAGTATCTATCAAGGTGTATCATGTCTAATGAAGCGATAAGTTC
>JBNKPX010000234.1:0-674 GCA_050295575.1 Gammaproteobacteria bacterium
AAGTAAATGGAACAATGGAAATATATTCTACTTTTTTAGGCATTTTATTAATAACTTTAGTTATAATTTTTTCTTTTCCTGTTGATAAAACCCTATCTTCAAAAGATTCTTGAATTAAATCTTCAACCGTTGATTCGTTAAGAAATATATAATTATCTAAAAGGTAGGTATAGGAAACAAAGAAATCGATGGTTCTTTTTTTATTTATCCAACGGGATGACTCGTAATAATACTGATTCTGTTTTACCTGTTTATAACCATTTACAAATTTTAGATCCAGACTCTTTTTAGGTATAGATACTACTAGACTAGTTGGTTCCTTTAGTTGACCCTCTAGTGGTACGGTTTGACATGATGCCTGTAAAATTATTGAGATTATTAAAATTAACGAAGAAAGGACTTTTAGCATAATATTTTGATTTATGTACTACAAAAGGGGCGCAATAGTACTAAAGGCAGCACTTATTTATAATAAGCAAGAAACGATCATAATTGTAGGGTTATTCCTACACAAGCTAAAAAAGAAGTGAGTTCCTAGGTATAAGAATTGACAACGAACTATAAAACCGAGTCGGAACTAAGTAACCCCTTGATTCTAAGGAAGCTCTGAATTAATCAGAGGTTCCCTAAGAATATATCGCTCATTTAAACCTGCGATTTTTACCTTAAAGGAT
>JBNKPX010000235.1:0-671 GCA_050295575.1 Gammaproteobacteria bacterium
CGGCCACACTGTGTGCGTTCAAAAATGTTCCTGACATTTTTGTCGTCAAAATGGCGCGGGCTTGAAAGGGGAGTTACTGCAGTCTGCTAACATAGTTACTATTTAATTTACTATTGTGGTTTAAAGAGATATGGAAATAATTGATATTAGAGAAGCTGTATTAACTGATGTAGATGATTTACAGGAACTTTATGCTCATGTGGATCAAATACATCATGACGAATATCCCGAAATATTTAAACCATCAATTAACATCAATAGACCTGCCTCATTTTTTGAAGGAATCTTTTCTGATGACAATATAAAGTTTCTTGTAGCATGTATTGATAATCAAATTATCGGTTTTATTCATGCGGAATTAAAAAAGGCAAATCACCCTGTGTTACAAGATTACTCTTATGGGCACATATCAGATATTGTTATTAGGCCAGATCACAAAAGAACAGGAGTAGGAAGTAAGCTTTTTAAATCAATTGAGAAGTGGTTTAAAGAAAATGAAGTTAAAGAAATAAGCCTTACCGTATTTAGTTTTATTGAAGAGGCTATAGCTTTTTATAAAAAAACAGGCTTTACCAATAGACATTGTACAATGACTAAAAATGTCGAAGTCTTTTAACGCCCTTATTGAGTGCCGATTGTGAGTCATTTTGCAGGGTCAGCGCACACGGACG
>JBNKPX010000236.1:0-668 GCA_050295575.1 Gammaproteobacteria bacterium
GCGTGCATCTGCACCATACGACCAACACGATCTTTCTTGCCACGAACCGAGTTATAAACCGCATCACCGGACTTCAACACACCGCCGTAAACACGAACGAACGTTAACGTACCAACGAAGGGGTCTGTGGCAATTTTGAAAGCTAATGCAGCGAAAGGTGCACTGTCGTCAACATCGACAGCATGCTTGGTTCCATCTTCCAGTTCACCTTCGATAGCTTTCACTTCGGTCGGTGATGGCATGTACTCAATCACGCTGTCCAGAACAGCCTGCACACCTTTGTTTTTGAATGCTGATCCGCAATGGGTCAATACAATTTCACCGTCCAGAGTCCGTTGACGAAGACCTGCTTTGATCTCATCTTCGGTCAGGGTTTCGGTTTCCATGTATTTTTCCATCAGCTCATCGTTGGCTTCAGCAGCCGCTTCAACAAGCTTAAGGCGGTATTCTTCCGCGATGTCCAGCAAATCTGCAGGAATGTCGCCGTAATCGAACGTCATGCCCTGATCTTCTTCGGTCCAATGAATGGCTTTCATCTTGATCAGGTCAATCACGCCGCTGAAATCATCTTCAGCACCGATTGGCAACTGCAGTGGTACCGGGTTAGCACCCAACCGGTCTTTCATCTGCGCAACAACACGCAGGAAGTCAGCACCCGCTCGGTCCAT
>JBNKPX010000237.1:0-665 GCA_050295575.1 Gammaproteobacteria bacterium
TTTTTCGGGCGGTATGCCAGTCAAAGAACCCGGTGGGTTAGCCTGCTCACCAAATGAATTTAAAATGGCGCCCTCAATAGGGCAGATGCTGACGCACTGAGCATCCATAAAATCGCCATCGCATTCGGTGCACTTTTTTGCATCTATCTTAAAATGTGGACGAGATTCATAAATCGCCTTGCTGGGGCATAACGGTTCGCAAGCCCAGCAATTCACACAACTGCTTATAATTTCATACGCCATGATGTTCTCCTCAGGCTTTAGCCAGTAACAATTCGTCTGCTGCTTTTTTATCGGGTATACCCCTCTCAACCATTTCGGCATACACGGCTGCTACGGCTTCTTCTATCGGCTCCATTGCATGTTCACCGTTTGGCTGTATGCCAGCCTGCTCCAGCATATCCCAGGGCTCGTATCCAATCTTGGAACACAGCACTGCTTCACAACCTTCAAGAGTTTTGATGATGTTATCCAGTGTAGTCTCGGCATCGCCACAGGTATCGTCACCCGAACAATACAGATCAACCTTTCGATGACTAATAAAGCGCACATCAGTCATAGATGCTTCGTAAATCAGGAACTCTCTGGCATGACCAAAGTGCTGATTGATTACCCCGCCACCACTGGTTGCCACAGCCATCAATACTGGACGAGATTCTTTTTTC
>JBNKPX010000238.1:0-645 GCA_050295575.1 Gammaproteobacteria bacterium
CGGTTCGGTTATCGTCACTACTCTGGGTATTACCTGGTTACGATTATTTGGCTTAGTGTAAATTGAGGTTTTATCCGACCCGGGTTATTCAGAGTAACCATAAAAATAAATCAACCACGAAGCACACGAAGGGAATTCTAATTATTCATGGAAACCCTATCATGTTACAAATTGAGTTTAATCGTGCTTAACCAACCAACTTAAAAAAGAATTAACCACAGAGCACACAGAGAGCACTGAGGATTAATAATTATTCTTCTTTGGAGTTGCATGTCGGGACTTACTGGGTGCAAATGGTGCTTAACTAACTGTCGATTTAAAAAGAATTAACCACGAAGGGCACGAAGAACACGAAGGAAATAATGGTTTTGTGAGGGGATATAAAATGATACTTTGGGATTGTTGTAGCTCGTTTGCTTTTATGGCTTAAAAGAGATGTTTAACCACAGATTAAGGCAGGACGTCTGTAATTAGGACAACGCAGGTAATGAGTCAGTCGTTAAAAGTCATTTAAGGCAGATAATAAGTCGTGAAAACTCAATAAAGCACTTTGACAACGGTTGCTCCAGGTATCGACTCTACCAGACCTAAATATTTGGTATCAGGTGAGATTTTTAAATCATCAATACGGGTTTTGGTTTCATA
>JBNKPX010000239.1:0-660 GCA_050295575.1 Gammaproteobacteria bacterium
GCGACCTGCTGACAAGCGATGAACGTCAGCAGATTGATGCGGTCATGGCGAAACTTGCCGAAATTGCCCGTGGTGGTGATGCCGATGCGATTAAGCAAGCGATTGAAGTCCTCGATGAACATACTCAGGATTTCGCCGCGAAGCGTATGGACAATTCTATTCGAGTGGCCTTTAAGGGTCAGTCAATTGACAACATATAGGTGATGTGATGCCCCAGTTAGTCTTTCTTCCCCATGCTGAGTTATGTCCCGATGGCGCAGTGTTGGAAGCCAAAGTAGGTGAAACGATTCTCGATGTGGCGCTGCGTAACGGCATCAATATCGAGCATGCCTGTGAAAAATCCTGTGCCTGCACCACATGCCACTGCATCGTGCGTGAAGGCTTTGATGAGCTAGAGCCAAGCGATGAGCTTGAAGATGATATGCTCGACAAGGCATGGGGACTCGAGCCTGAGAGCCGTTTGTCTTGCCAAGCTAAAGTTGTCGATAGCGATCTGGTGATTGAAATTCCGAAGTACACTGTGAATATGGTGAGCGAAGGTTAATCAACCCGATGCGATAATATCGTCAAAAACCAGTCCATGTGACTGGTTTTTGGCTTCTGGCGCCCAGCATTTGCGCAAGCAATAATTGCCATGATTGATTTATCCTAATCCGAGCG
>JBNKPX010000240.1:0-654 GCA_050295575.1 Gammaproteobacteria bacterium
TGATTACATATCAGACGCACTAGCTGCACAAGTAGGTGGCATTGGGATTGCTCCTGGCGCGAATATTGCTGATACCATAGGTGTTTTTGAAGCCACTCATGGCACGGCGCCAAAGTATACCGGTCTGAATAAGGTAAATCCTGGGTCACTAATACTTTCTGCTGAAATGATGCTGCGCTATATGGGCTGGATTGAAGCCGCTGATTTAATTATCAAGGGTATGGAAGGCGCGATTGGCTCTAGGCATGTTACCTATGACCTTGCTCGTAATGAACCGGATGCAATCGAACTTAGCACGACAGACTTTGGCCACGAAGTTGTGGCTAATATGTAAATTATGACGGCTGTTCTTATGGCCGTTTTTTATGCATGAGAGATTAAAGGCTTACTAAATCGTTTTAATCCTGCGACTTCGACAATTTTGGTAGAAATTTCTTCAATCGACATGGTAGTTGTATTCAAATAAGGCACATGGAACTTCTCAAGCATATGCTCCGCAGCTTTGACTTCGTAACGACATTGATCCATTGAGGCATATCGACTTCCTGGACGTCTTTCTTCACGAATATGCGCAAGACGATAAGGATCAGTAGTTAAGCCAAACAGCTTATTTTTAAATGGCCTTAAATGTTTAGGTAGATCTTCTGAATCCAT
>JBNKPX010000241.1:0-652 GCA_050295575.1 Gammaproteobacteria bacterium
TGAGGGTTTGCAGCATAGCTTGCATCAGTTGAGTCTGGGTGGTGAGCAGTTGCTCCAGGTGAGCGTTGTTGTTGTTATTATTGTTGTGGTTGTTGTTGTGGTTGTTGCTCTTGCTGGGCTGGAAATTGCACTGGCTGTTCCTGGTGTTCACCATCTGATGGTTTGGAAACAAAAGGGGAAGACTGAGATTCCACGTAACCCAACTATATGCACAAGGGATATAGGGAGAAATGCTACCATTTTATTTATCTTAATATAGATGAGGTCGTGGATAAGGTGCCGAAGCAACCCACGACTCCCAATAACACTCACAATAACAAACAACAATCATCAAACAAGCAATGACTAACGCCACATTATTACAGACTCAGGTGACTCCTAACAACTGCGGGATCCAGAGGGGGAGTGGCTGCTCACTGCGTGCTCCTTGCCCGAACTCTAAACCGAGGAGGTGGCTATCCAGGTGTCTGTGCCTGATGCGTATAGGTCACTGGCTTGACCATCTACCATCCTCCTATAGCCTCGGATGGTGGCATCTGTGTTTCACAGCTGAGCGTGAAGAGTCTCAATCTCATGCTGAGCGGTCAGCAGACGAGTGCTTAGCTCCACCGCCACATCCTGGTGGTGTACCATCTCCATCCGAGGAATATCC
>JBNKPX010000242.1:0-650 GCA_050295575.1 Gammaproteobacteria bacterium
TAAAAATATTGCTGAAAAAACCAGTTTACTCGCTCTAAAAATGGGAGCTGATCTAGATAATCATCTTCTTATGATTAAAGAGTCATGCTTAGAGTCAGAGTTCAAGAAATATCAAAAAGCTACAGGGAAAATAATGACCGAGTTGCTAGTTAGTTACATGAACCCGATATACGAGCAATACCCAGAATTAAAACCAAAAGAAATGGGTGGCACTTATAAAATTGATACACAAGTATATGAGTAACAATCGTATAACAAGTGGCTCAAAACGGACTCGCGGCATCAGGGTGCCGCTCACGTTACCGCTGTGGCGCTAGCCGTTTAGCCTGAGCGTTAGCTGTTACAAGCAGGGTTCTCAGAGATGCGCACTGACGTAACAATAAATAAATTATGGTGGGAGCATTTAGCTCCAAAACCAATGATTTCACGACGTCGCGAAGTAGAAGCTTTGCTCAGCGATTTCATACGAACATCGGGCTATGGCGCAGAATGGATCAAAGTCGCAAAGAACCCTAATGGCATCTTTCGAGTAAAGCCGGGGCAGATGATTCCAGTTCTCCAATTAACCTTCCTTGGAAAATCCCCAGGCTTTGTTGCGCCTTTCCGGAAATTAAAGGTTGGTCATCGTACAGTTGGGACTGCTACAGAGT
>JBNKPX010000243.1:0-649 GCA_050295575.1 Gammaproteobacteria bacterium
TCTTGAAACACATAACCTAAATCACGTTTATGAGTGGAAATAAATTGCTGGGTATCGCTGTTTTGCCACTCCTCGCCGGCTACAGAGACTTTCCCCTGTTCCAGTTTTTCCAGACCCGCAATAGCTCTTAAACAGGTTGTTTTTCCGCATCCCGAATGACCAAAAAAAACAGTAATGCCACGTGCTGGTAATATCAGATTGGCGTCTAAACTGAAATCCGCATAACGAATACTTAACTCAGCATTGATGTACGCCATAAGCCGCTACCCCAGCCTTTGCTGATGCTTTTGATTTAACCAATGAATCATCAGCAGAGCCACAAAGGAAAAAGCAACCAAACCGCCAGATAGGATATGCGCATTGAGATATTCCAATGCCTCAACATTGTTATAAATTTCAACTGACATAACGCGAGTCTGTCCGGGAATATTTCCGCCTATCATCAGCACCACACCAAATTCCCCCAGAGTATGACAAAACCCCATAATCGCGGCGGAAAATACGCCTGGCCAAGCAAGGGGCAAGGTAACATTAAAAAAGGTATCGAGAGGTGACGCGCGAAGCGTTGCGGCCACTTCCATCGGTCTTCGCCCAATGGCGAGAAAAGAATTCTTAAGCGGCTGAATAACAAAAGGAAACGAATGTAAGG
>JBNKPX010000244.1:0-647 GCA_050295575.1 Gammaproteobacteria bacterium
CATTTCTTAAACGCAAATGGTCAAATGAGCATGAGTATCGTTTAATAAAAGAACTCTGGACTTTCAAAAACAATCGAATAGCGGTGCGTTTTGCCTACGAATGGCAGGATAAGTATGGGTGCTGGTTTCGTTCCTATGGCAACGAAAACTGGGAGTTCGCTGAGAATGGATTAATGCAAATGCGAATAGCCAGCATAAATGATCTTCCGATCAGCGAAAACCAGCGTAAATTTCACTGGCCAACTGGTCCTCGTCCCACAGGACATCCAGAGTTATCAGACCTGGGACTATAATCAAACGATTCAACCCAAGGGAGCTCTGAATAATTCATCTATGAATTATCAGAGCACGAATGGAAACGGCTGGAAGAATGGCAGGCCTTATGAACAATTTCGCGCCAGGCCTGCCAGCTTTCTAAAGATTATCAAACGCAGCAATCTGGCCGGGGCATCTCAGATCAATTATGTTATGCCTCTGCCAGAGGCTTACAGCTTAATCGGTGTCAAGCTTTAACCATCCCGCATCAATTCTCGCCCTCACCAGCAACTTAATTTACTCCGCCCCGTTTTAAATATTTATCATCTTCAATATTCCAACAAACACCAACGCCATAATCCTGTCTTAAATTAAGCTTTCGCATAATTGCG
>JBNKPX010000245.1:0-646 GCA_050295575.1 Gammaproteobacteria bacterium
ATATTTTAATTTCCGGATACGCCAGGCTCCTTGGTCGAGTAGTTGTTGGATTCTTGAAATACACGACGATACGCCCAGTTTTTGTTGCTTCGGGGTTGCTAATAGGTTTTCCAGGTTTGGTGGTAATTGGCCCGTTATTACGAAGATGAACAGAGCTTAAAACCAACGATCAAGGATCATTGAACGGGGGTATGCGGTGACCAGGCCATTTGTGAAATAAATTACTGCCATTAAACGGTACGCTATCCAAGCAGGACAATTTTTGTATAATTACCCCCTTTGTTAAACCCCTAACACTAACTCAAGGACGAATAGTATGAAAGTTCCTGTAAACTCATCATCTACCAACAATAAACTATCTCTCACTTTGGCGCTGTGGCTGGGTTTTGCGGTTGTCATGGGGCTTTCGGGATGTGGTAGTTCTTCTTCCAAAGATCCCTATCTAACCATCAGTAATCCCAGCGTCAATGAAGGTGATACCGCGCCAGCAGAGCTGCTATTCACGGTAACGCTCAGTGAAGCGGTAGATCAGACTGTCACATTGGACTATACGGTGGTTGATGATACTGCAGTGGCTGGAAGCGATTATTCAGATACCGTCACATCGGGACAGTTGAGAATTCCCGCAGGCGGCACGACGGTAGAA
>JBNKPX010000246.1:0-644 GCA_050295575.1 Gammaproteobacteria bacterium
TGGATAAGCTCAATGGTGAATTAAAAATTGATAATGAAAACCTGTCCGCCAGCAAAATTAAAGGGCGATACAGAGGTGATGCAGTCGTCATGGATATAGCTAGTGATAGAATCAACCATAGTGTCGATATCTCGATGCAGGGTGATCTGGATAGTTCAAGGTTGATGACGACTCTGCCTGATTATTTGCGTAAATCTGTGCAAGGGAGAAGTGCCTGGAATATCGCTGTTTCAATTCCAAATGATGGACGTTTCGATGAAAAAGGTGTTAGGGTAAAAGTGAGTTCTAAATTAAAGGGGACGCAGTTAAATTTTCCTGAACCATTTTCTGTTGCTGCATCTGAAATGCAATCAATTAAAACAGATGTTTTTATCAAAAAAAATAATCTGAGCTATGTACTGAAAACAGACGGAGGAATTTCTAGTTCAGGTAACTTACAACTGGATAAACAGGGGGGATATCAATTGAAATCCCTGCTTGTTCAGTTTGGTGAAGCTAATGCAGAAGAGATGCCTGAGCATGGCATAGCGCTGAAAGGCAGTATCGATCATCTGAATATTAATGACTGGACAGGATACTACAAAAACACTATTGACAATATTGAAGCCAGCCCTCTGTCATTACTGGAGCTGATTCACTCAGTT
>JBNKPX010000247.1:0-643 GCA_050295575.1 Gammaproteobacteria bacterium
TTGTTTTTCGGTCTGCCTGGTAACCCGGTTGCTGTGATGGTGACATTTTATCAGTTCGTTTTGCCCTGCCTGATTAAGCTATCGGGTAAAACCTACCGGCCACCCATTCGCTTTTCAGCCATTGCTGAATCACCCATTCGGAAAAGTGCAGGGCGTAGAGAATTCCAGCGGGCAATAGCCAGTAGTGATGCAGAAGGTAATCTAACGGTTGTACTCACTGGAAAGCAGGGCTCGGGTATTTTATCTTCTATGCAAATGGCTAACTGTTTCATTGTGCTGCCGGAAGATAGCGGGAGTGTTAAGGCTGGTGAACGGGTGCCAGTAGAATTCTTTAAGGATTATTTTTAGTTGTCTGTTTTTGATGAATAATCCACGAAATAGGGCAGGACGCCCGTAAGTAGGGCAACGCAGGACGCCTATACGGATGTAGGTGATAGAGTAACGCAGGAGTTACCGAGCTGTTGCCGAGAACACAGAGGTCACAGAGTATAATGGCACTTACTTAAGTAGAAAACTGTCATCCGCAAATACTGAGAGGGCATAACCTTCGCACGGCAGGAGTGGCACAAGTATGTACCGTTTCGGACCTGAGGATGGAAGCTCTTACCTTGCCGAATTCCCACTACCAAAGAGGTTGCCACGT
>JBNKPX010000248.1:0-636 GCA_050295575.1 Gammaproteobacteria bacterium
ATCGACCGTTTTTATTTGCAGGTTGACGCCGAGAAATTCGGCAAACATTTTTGACAGTTGATATTCGAATCCATCAGGACCATCGGAATCCAGGTAATAGGTGGATGCACCATTGAGTGTTAATACCTTAAGAGCACCTTGTTTCTGTATGCGTTGTACATGAGTCAACGGCTCCTCAGAGTACTTGGGAATAGCCACCAGCAAAGCGAAAATCATCACAGCGACCAGAAGGCCTGCCATGATGTGTAATCGATGCGCTCGTGGTGAAAGGTCGACCATAATGCTTGTCAATAAAACTCAGAATCAGCGAGCATATGATATGTTGTGATGCGATTCCAGGCTTTCGGTCACAACATTGAATTAGGGCCTGTTAACAGGTGTTAACAGGCCCTAAGTGGCAGCTTATATTACTGACGTCGAGTGAAAACCCAGTTGTTACCTTCAGAAGCAGCGTTGTTGAACTGATATCCTTCCACATCAAAGCGCTTTATTTGCTCAGGATCAGTAATCTCATTCTGAATAATAAAACGAGACATCAGTCCACGAGCTTTCTTGGCATAAAACCCAATCATTTTGTATTCGCCATTTTTATAATCCTTAAAAGCTGGAGTAATGATGTTGGCTTTCAACTGTTTT
>JBNKPX010000249.1:0-634 GCA_050295575.1 Gammaproteobacteria bacterium
AGGCAGCATTAATTCTGCCCTTGAATTTCTATCATCCTAAAAACTGCCTGATAAAGGTGATTACCCCCTCAATTTCAAATCTTTTGGCCAGCTTCTGTAGGTGCTGGACAAACGGGGTGTAAGTGTCATTCTCAGCTTGCAGTCGAGACAGCAACTCCTGTAGTTCAAAGATTTGCCCTGTATCCGCTAACTGATACAGCTCACGCAGCTGTTCGCCGGGCGGTGTGGTCATAGCTATTTCGTTTTCGTTTTCGCTTTCTGTTCTGGCGTATGTCCATGTCAGTCCCAGTTGCTGTTCCAGGCAGTGGTATATATCGTCAATGCGGTAGGGTTTGCTGATGTAGTCGTCCATCCCGGCTTCACGCATTTCATGCTCTTCCTCAGAGAACGCCGAAGCGGTTACTGCCACAATTTTTACATCACGACCTTCAGGAAGTGCACGTATGCGTTGAGTGGCCTCCATGCCGTCCATGACAGGCATACGGCGATCCATCCAGATGAGATGTGGATGCCATTGCTGGAACAACTTCACGCATTCTTCTCCGTCTTTCGCCACCTTTACTTCGAGGTCAATTTTGCTCATAAGTTGGGTCAGAAGCAGCTGGTTTTCCAGCTGATCTTCGGCAATCAGGAT
>JBNKPX010000250.1:0-633 GCA_050295575.1 Gammaproteobacteria bacterium
CAACGGAGCAGACGCTAAAAACATTATTTTGGCCACTGGTGCAAACTATTCCATAGATAGTCATCATTCCATTGATGTATCATACCAGTGTCAGGACTATAATATTTCAAACAGCGCGGATGTCACAACTGAAGCGATATCTTTCGATTACTTTAATAAATTCTAATTCATGACTTCAATACAATTACGAGTACCACTATTTTTATGCGCTATGTTACTTTCCAGTGTAGTCCTGGCAGAGAGCCTGTATATAACCGACCAGTTCGAGGTAACGCTTCGAAGTGGCTCCAGCACTTCTAATAGTATCATAGCGATGCTAAAGAGCGGACAGAAGGTAAAACTGCTAGAGCAGGATGTTGCTACCAAATACTCTCTGGTGGAAACAGAGGGTGGTAAAAAAGGATATGTTTTAACCAGATATCTTGATATACAGCCATCTGGACGCGAGCGCTTTGATGCATTGAAAAAACAGAGCGAACAACTCAAGGACTCCATCACCCAGTTAAAGCAACAGCTTAAAGAATTTAAATCCACCAAACAAAGTGATGACCAGAACATCAGTCAGCTGAATCAGGATTTAACCCAGACTCAGCAAATGTTGGAACAGCTCAGAGAAGATACCAGCGATACAGT
>JBNKPX010000251.1:0-631 GCA_050295575.1 Gammaproteobacteria bacterium
ACATTCTTGATGCTGCATAAGGAGCAACCAAAATGAGTTTCAATCCACGCACCCGCGAAGGGTGCGACTGTTATTGCTGGCATCAAATCAGGGCAGGGTTTCAGTTTCAATCCACGCACCCGCGAAGGGTGCGACAGCCCACAATACTCAGCGTATCCCCAACTTTCAGGTTTCAATCCACGCACCCGCGAAGGGTGCGACACAGATTGGGTATAGCAATCCCTCACCTCTTCCATGTTTCAATCCACGCACCCGCGAAGGGTGCGACGTTGGACAGCGGTATGAGTGGATAGCGCCTCAGGTTTCAATCCACGCACCCGCGAAGGGTGCGACCAGGATTTTGAACGCTATAAAGAGCGCTTTTAAGTTTCAATCCACGCACCCGCGAAGGGTGCGACGAGAATAGATTATGAGCAGGCAATTTACACAATCAGTTTCAATCCACGCACCCGCGAAGGGTGCGACATTGATCTTCCGGTAAAAACTCACCATACAGCCTCGTTTCAATCCACGCACCCGCGAAGGGTGCGACGTGGCATATAGGCGTTTCTGTCTTACTCCTTCAACAGTTTCAATCCACGCACCCGCGAAGGGTGCGACTTGAAGCGATGAAGAAGAGGGTATCGGTATG
>JBNKPX010000252.1:0-626 GCA_050295575.1 Gammaproteobacteria bacterium
GTCCCATTTTTAACCATGGCCTGGTTCGATCGATCTCTGATCAACTGCATCCCGATAAGGTTGAGTTCGGTGATACTACCTGAAAAATGCCCGGGTGAGACCTGGTCATAACAGACATACCAGCCCGTCATGCCCGCTGCATGCTCGGTGATATCGGATGTCCGTCGAAACTTTAGAACACCCTGATTCATATCACTGGTATTGAGATTATTAAGCATTCCAGGAACTCTGTTTAGTGTCTATTTGACAGGTTTGCATAACAAAAAAGTGACTCACCCCCATTTTTATTGTTTCTGAGCTCTGGACAAGTATTAGGGCCTGTTAACACGTGTTAACAGGCCCTAATAAGAATAAACACCGTTATTCAGTAACGCAAGCCTGAAATCTACCAGATTTCCCCTCGGTCTGGAGAAAGCGGTCCTCTCATCGCGATTTTATCTGGCGACGCGAATCTTCAAAATTAGTACCACAGCGAGAAACCTCTTTCATAAAGTGCAGCAAGAATGTAACTCTAAGAGTGCCTTTGAATATATTTGGATTCGTATTAACCCGACAATTAAGTATGCCGTGTTAATAGTTTAATTCAGTCTCGATATCTAATGTAATTCCCTGGACAGAATCTTGTC
>JBNKPX010000253.1:0-626 GCA_050295575.1 Gammaproteobacteria bacterium
GCACTATTTTAAAACTAAGCACGGTATGGAACAGGAGTTCCATGAGCACGAACAACAGATAAACAGCCTTGATGCTAAATTAAAGCATTGCCATAAATGCCTTGAAAGAGACCAGATAATTGCCACCTTGGACTCACTCTACCTGCGGGTAAATAATTAAAGACATCCATTAATTGAAAAGTGTTCAATACGTGGGTATCTGACTTTATCGACTTTATCGCGTTTTCAATCAATAGTGCAATCAATAGGGTCAATCAATAGGGTCAGACTCGATTGAAAATGTGCAATCAATAGGGTCAGACTCGATTGAAAATGAATGCATGATTAAGTAGACTTGGTATCAGGATAAACAGGACATAAGGAACAGTCATGCCTCGTCAACCTCGATACGTCATACCTGGACATCCCCAGCATATTATCATTCGCGGAAACAACCGCGACCCAGTGTTTTACTCCGACGTAGACTACCTATTCTTTCAGGATAAACTCAAGCAAGCATGTGATAAGCATCAATGTGATATCCATGCCTATGTTTTGATGACCAATCATGTACATCTGCTAATGACGCCTCAATCCGAGTCAGGAATCAGTAAAACAATACAAATGTTGGGCCGATACTATGTTCA
>JBNKPX010000254.1:0-626 GCA_050295575.1 Gammaproteobacteria bacterium
GGTGGTGTAGCTGGTCAGGCCTGTGTGGCTGAAGCTATTGGTGTCCACGGTTTGCAACAGAGTCCAGTCGCTAACTGTGGAGCCGTTGTCATGCCAGTAGATGTTGTAGCTGCCGGCCTGGGCTACCACGTCCCAGTTCAAATTCACCTGTAGGCCATTGGCAACGGCGGCCGGATTTTGCGGCGTGGCAGGCGGCGTGGTGGCGTTGACCTCAGCTGAAGGGGCGCTTTCCTGACTATTGGTAGTGGCGGTGATCCGGTAGCTGTAAGTGATGTTGCGGCTTAGGCCGGTGTGACTAGCGCTTGTGGTGGTCACGGTTTTCAGCAGGGTCCAGTCGTTTATTGTGGCACCATTGTCATGCCAGTAGATGTTATAGCTGCCGGCATTGGCTACGGCATTCCAACTGAGATTCACCTGTAGGTCATTGGTGACAGCAGTAAGATTTTGTGGCGTAGCGGGCTGTGTGGTGGTGCTAACTGTTGCTGAAGGGGGGCTTTCCTTAGTATTAGTAACGGCGGTGACCTGGTAGCTGTAGGTGATGCCGCCGCTCAAGCTGATGTGACTGGCGTTGTTGGTGGTCACGGTTTTCAGCAGGTTCCAGTCGTTTATTGTGGCGCCGTTGTCAT
>JBNKPX010000255.1:0-626 GCA_050295575.1 Gammaproteobacteria bacterium
TTAAAGTCGTTATCATTACTCCTGGTATCTAATAATTCGTTGTCAGGATTAATGGGTTGATAGTGTTGTTTAATCTGCTGCAGTTTAACTGAGAATTCGAAAGAAAGGATTTGCTGAAGCTGCTGTATTACTGTTAATCGAGTGGCATCCAGGCCCAGAGTCGATAATTGTTCAATTAACCGATGTGTGCTGACAGGAATGAAATGGTCATATTGAACGATGCGTGAATGTGCAGGCATGTGATGCATTAACGGCTTGGATTCGCTTTATATTACCACCACCGGGTACTACAGGTAAGTCGTTAGTAAATACTAAGGAAGCTCTGAATTAATCAGAGGTCGCTAAACCTGATTAACGTAAAGAAATCTGAGTTTACGAAATGAGCGTGTCTGGCAAGTCAGGCCCATAACCTGGCAGGCTGATTTTAGATCATTAATGATGACCTTTGATGAGGAGGTGATCTTCAGGGTTTGCTTTGCTGAAGTAAGCTTTAACGCCTGTTTAAATTGCAGCAGATGCAATGGGCAGCGTAGTTGGTCAATCTTGACTTGCTGATGATATTCGGGTTCTTTGTGCTCAAACTCTGCCTGTCTTTGTTGTTGCAGGCGTTCGACATTCCGGATGCT
>JBNKPX010000256.1:0-626 GCA_050295575.1 Gammaproteobacteria bacterium
GATCAGTTCCATTTGTACGATGCAAGTCTGTTGCCAGGTTCTACACTGCTCAAACGTTCTGACTTGGAACATCTTGTATCAGTAGGTATGCCTTCACAAGCATCTCCATTTCTGAGCTTTGCTAGTTATCCTGATTGGGAGTATGAAGCGGATCACTATTTTCCTATCGGCGCCGATGGTTCAGGGAGTAATTTGTGCATTGATTTAAGCAATGGAGAAGTAGTATTGCTGGATCACGATTGGGGAATGAGGCGTGTATTTATAAATAGCTCACTTGAAGCCTTTGTTGAATGTTTGTGTATATATCAAGAGTGCTTGAGAGATGAGAATATATGCAATTGTATGGGCTTAATGGGCAATGCGGACAGTAAGCTATTAAATAGCAGCAACTGGTGGGCTAATGAAGTCAGGCACAGCTAAAACATGATAATGAGACCCGGGGGTCTCGTTTATCATTCTGTTATACGTAAATAAATTATGGATCGTATCTACCACAAAATTATTGAAGCGCCACATCTATATGACATCGTATATTTTGCATATGGATTTGATCAGGACGACAATGCCAAATCTTACATTGACCTACACTTAAAAAAGGATGGTGAGGTTTGTAAGCTAA
The DNA here is from genome assembly GCA_050295575.1 of Gammaproteobacteria bacterium. Classification (GTDB taxonomy): domain Bacteria; phylum Pseudomonadota; class Gammaproteobacteria; genus JACNJF01. Next base: position 620 of record JBNKPX010000256.1, read on the forward strand.
AGTTTTT
>JBNKPX010000257.1:0-625 GCA_050295575.1 Gammaproteobacteria bacterium
AACGACAGGAAAGCCCCCTACCTGGCGCGCCAAATGTCGAAGTGGTTTTACGACACTTTCACCGGTGCTGCTACAGGAGCAGCCCGCTGTGGTTCTTTTGTTGGAAGGGGCTTGGTCTCTTGGTCGTTAGCTATTGATGAATGCGGTGGACACGAAGATTTACGTGGTTCAGACCGCCAGAGTGTAATATCCTACATCCACGGGAGAATGGAGTTGTATTGCTCAAGCGTGCCCTGCCTGAGCCTTTTCTTTTTTATGACCCCTGTGAAGTGACGTCTGCCCGAACCTTTTATAGCTCAAGGTCGGACAGTTACATTGAGACCCGGGGCCCGACAGGTGGCCCCGTGGTGGTTGAAACCATATACAACATCTAGGGTCCTAATGGCTAGGAGTAGTAAATGATGTCTTGCACGGCGCCAGCAGTGTGGAGTCATCCTGTCTTATCGCTCTGCTCACTGAACATGGCCCGTCTCGTGGTGCCGTTCTGTCAGGTCATATCACCATTGTAGTCATGTCGAGAAGTGATCAGCTGGGCTTGCGTTGCTTTGTTGAACCGAACTGTAGCGGCATGTCCGCACGCCTTGCAGGCGTCTCGGTAACACGTGACCGTGCTTTGGATACATGC
>JBNKPX010000258.1:0-621 GCA_050295575.1 Gammaproteobacteria bacterium
GTATCCAGTGAACCTTGTTTGTGATTTTTCCTTGCTTGTCTTCTTCTCTATACTTTTAAATGAGAAATTACTAGCTTTCGAAATTTGTAACACCCCGTGTTATTAAAACACTAATTAACTTCATTAGTCTCTTAATCGATAATCAAAACCATTGGTTAACCAAGTTACAAGTTAACCAAAGGAAAGGTTCAAATAAATTCAAATCACAAATTTGAATCTCCAAATTATTTTCATGAGATGATGTGCCTCCATTGCAATCAGGAGCTCCTTGTTCAAATTTCATCAATTCTTGAAAATTCGAATCCAGTTCAATCAAATTCTATTGAATTTCAAATCCAAGATATTCCTTGATTTTTAATTAAAATTATATCTCAAATTTTGAAAAATTCCAATAAGGAAAGGTGTTCCTTATTTCATTCTATGCAAATCCATATTTTATTTGAAAATTTTTTAGTTTGGGAAGGCCATCGTTTGATTGAATCCATTCATGTCAATTTGAATTTTTTTAATAAATAGAAAGTGGCACTATTCTTCTAGGGCTAGGCCCATTTCTTTCTTGGGTCCACTCTCTTTTCTCTTACCGGGCTGGCCCACATGCCACACCGGACCCCCACCACCACG
>JBNKPX010000259.1:0-618 GCA_050295575.1 Gammaproteobacteria bacterium
GACATTGAGCAGGCCAACGCAAAGCTTGTGGAAGATACTCTATATCTCCGGCTGCAAGAATTATCCAGGAGACGTGGGGTGTAATAGCAGATGGCCCGCAAGAATAACAAGGACGGAGGGATTAAGTTTTAATCAATTGATCTGAAGTTAAAGGGGGGCCTCAACGAAATATTTCTGAGACAACAAACTCAATGATTTTTAAGTTATTTTCTATTCAAAATATAGGTACTGGACGTCTGGTTTGGGTCGATAGTGATTATTCACCATGATCTAATTTCCTGTTTTTGAATGACTGGTTTTTTGACGAATCCGCTAAAGACAACTCATGTCTGATGAAACATGAGATACCATGGCCGAATCTCAGTTGTGTTGATAAAGCCGACGTTCGCGTTGTGCGGTGCAAAAAGGCAAGTTAGTGCCTGGAGCGGTCATAGATAATGCCTGATCCAGCGCTGATACCCTGTAATTTCCCTCTCATCGTAGCATTTTCGTTGTGTCATGCCTTATTTGAAATGTATAACAAGACAATGATTCTATATCTCATTGATCCTAGGAGGCTTACAGTGTTATAAATAGGTCTCATCGAAAATGTATAATGGGATACGGGATCTCGTTATT
>JBNKPX010000260.1:0-617 GCA_050295575.1 Gammaproteobacteria bacterium
ATGTGGTGCATAGGGATTGATCCCGACAACGGGAAACATAATCCTGTTCGTGAGAATGCTGACGTCCATCAGGTGCTTCGTCGCGAGAAAGTATGGCGAACCACTTTAAGACAGGAAAGCAAATGGAAATCTTATAGTAAAACCTGTAAGACCGTCTTACAAGGGAATAAGGTTTATGCGCCTGTCACTTTGACGGTAGTGGCACCATGTGTGTATCGCGGAGGATTGTAGTAGTTTTATAATCCGGGTGATCATAGGGCAACGATTGCTTCCGAAGTGCTTGAGCCGTATGAGTGGAAACTATCATGTACGGTTCTGAGGGGGGAAAGAGGCGGTGACGCCTCTGACCTACCCGGTGCTGCAATATTTACCTTGCTTTAACTGATAACTATTTTTTCTTTTGTCTTTTTTTAATATTAATTCGTAAGGATAATCGATGAAATTTATTCAGGACCAAAAAGACATTTATTCTTCCATTGAGACCCATAGTGATTATGTTGAATTTAAATTAAGATATAAATCTGAAAAACTTGAAGCCTACATACCTTATGAAGAGATTAGTAATGATACTATAGTTCAAGCAAAAAATTCTTTCTGGGTTCAATATTATTTCGCCG
>JBNKPX010000261.1:0-615 GCA_050295575.1 Gammaproteobacteria bacterium
ACCGAGGGTAGTGTAGAAGTGGCTGAACTGGCGTCTTTATTAAAATATTTGGCAAATTTAATTGGTTTGCTGGAGAGCGAGGCTGCTGACTTTCTGAAATCATCAGTGAGTCATGATGGCCTCACTGATGTAGAGATCGATGAAAAGATTATCCAGCGCCAACAGGCTAAAACCAATAAGGACTGGGCCCTGGCAGATCAAATACGCGATGAATTAACCGCAGCTGGAATCGTTCTGGAAGACGCTGCAGAAGGTACACGTTGGAGAAGAAGCTAGTTATAAATTCTGAAGGATTTGAAAAAAATCCAAAAACAGCAAATATTTGTGTAATGGTTGATTGACGGGGTCAGGTGATTTGCGTATTATTCCGCGCCTTGCTGATAGATCAACATTCGGGGTGTAGCGCAGCCTGGTAGCGCAACTGCTTTGGGAGCAGTGGGTCGGGGGTTCGAATCCCTCCTCCCCGACCAATTTCAGCATGACGAATAGTCCCGAGGGGCAGGATGCCTTAGGTTTTTTGTTGGTTTTCAAAAAACTGATGCGGAGATTAGATTTCTGCGCCCGTAGCTCATCAGGATAGAGCATCGGCCTTCTAAGCCGAGGGTAGCAGGTTCG
>JBNKPX010000262.1:0-614 GCA_050295575.1 Gammaproteobacteria bacterium
GGGGGGGGGGAGTGGAATTTGTAAATCAGATTATCGCTTATTTAACACCATATTTTGGTGAATACGCACGCTTCGCGCCGGTTGTCATTGGTGCGCTTCTGGCTATCTTGGCTTTCATCATCAAACGTTCAGCGATGAAAAGTATGGATGCCGATATCAAGGCGGCGAAACAAAAAACAGTAGATGCTAGTGCTGAGCAGCCATCTGAGACGCAAGAAGCGCCGGATGTCGGTAAATCGGTTGGTGGCGAGACAACAGAAGCTGAGGTGTCTACGGACTCTGAAAAGCAGGCATCACCTGTTGAGGTTTCTGACATGCTTGCCCCCGCTGCTCAACCAGAACCAGAACCAGAACCAGAACCAGAACCAGAACCAGAACCAGAACCCGTGCTATCTTGGTCGCAGCGTATTAAGGCAGGACTGGCGCGTACTCGGGGAGGCTTTGGTCTGTCCTCTCTTATCATGGGCAGTAAGAAAGTTGATGATGATTTAATTGAAGAGCTAGAAACTCAGCTTTTGATGGCGGATGTAGGGGTTGAAGCGACTCAATCACTGATTGACACTCTCAATACCAAGTTAAATCGTAAAGAATTAAAAGATACAGAAACTTTGACG
>JBNKPX010000263.1:0-610 GCA_050295575.1 Gammaproteobacteria bacterium
GATGTCAATATCAAAAAATATGCAGAGCAATGTAGAAACGATATCTTCAGCCACCACAAACGCAATACAGGGTAATCAAATCACGGTGAAATCTAACGAAGAATTAATATCGCTAGCAAATGAGTTAAAGAACAAGGTAAAGCAATTTACCATTGCGTGACATCTACAGCCTGAAATAATCTGTATAAGTTCAGGTGACATCTGGCAGTTATAGAAAGTAGTTTTGATTTATTCTGACAGTAGACATTCATATTGTGCGAGGCAATAGGCAAGTTGGTGTCAGGAGCGGTCATTGATTGTTTTGCCTATGATTGAGGATATAATGCAACATAAGTCAATATTCGTGAGTGTCATATAATCAAGCTGTTAACTCTCAGAGGGAATATTGTGAACGAAGAATAATTTTGGGAACTGGTTGAATCTTCAGGTTCTCCCGATAAATGTTCTCCAGATGAGCAGTGCGAACGAATAACCGAACAGATTTCGGGAAAGTCAAAGGAAGAGCTGGTGTCCTTTGCCAATATACACAGAGAGATGCTGTCTAAGGCCTATACTTGGCCGATGCTTAAAGCTAGCTTTATCATACTCAGCTATATATCAGATGACGTAT
>JBNKPX010000264.1:0-601 GCA_050295575.1 Gammaproteobacteria bacterium
ATGGATAGACGATTTGTCATTAGGTTTAAATCAGTTATTACTGTATTGCAGGTTGAATAGTAAAGCTAGCACAGGCAGGGCTTGATATGTCTATCCTGTGTTTCCCCCGCCCCAAGTCGTAAGGAAACATTGACTGTTGACGGTAATTTTAATGTCATATCTATGTTTAGCGGAGCGTCTAGCTTTTCTTATAAACGGTGAACTGCTATATAAATACTTTTTTGAGGTATTTATATAGCAGATTTTTTGAATGAATCTGAGGATTATTAGTGGCCTTTATAAAGGATGTCAATCATTTGTCTATTAGGGCCTGTTAACACCTGTTGATTGACACTGCTGGAGACCATTTTTTCTTCCAGCAAGGCAGAAGAAGCGAGTCGTTCTACATATAAGCGACTTAAATGCAGGATGTCTAAAGGGACTTAGGTGGTAGGGCGAAGCAGGATGCCTGAGCCGAGGAAACCATAACGGTGACAATCAACAGGTGTTAACAGGTGCTAAGTCTACTTTGAAAGACGTAACAAACGAGAGCTGATGTTAAGCTTAGCACTTTGAGCGACTTCTGTATTAATTTCAAACACCAGACGTTGGCCTTGTGGGC
>JBNKPX010000265.1:0-601 GCA_050295575.1 Gammaproteobacteria bacterium
GCTTGATGGTTATCTATATTTCAAGGATGGTGATAGTTGGTACAAGGAGCCGTGTGATGCTTGCGGTGGAATAGGTAGTTTCAAAGAGAAAAAATATACTGAAGGTGATGAGCCTTTAGTTCTTGAAGTAAGTGAAGATGGAAGAACTAAATGTCCGAAATGTAATTTTCGCTTTAAAATCACAGATCCTAATGTTTGGTCTGGTGATAGGCATAAGCGCTGTGGGCAGAAACTTATTGCCCCAAATAATTGACTTATTTATTGGCCTGATAAAAGCTAAAACATGATAATGAGACCCGGGGGTCTCGTTTATCATTCTGTTAGCACCCAAATCGAATTGAACTTCATCCGGAAGATGAGATGGTAAAACTACCTGGTACTATTTATCTGAAAAATTCAGACAAAGAGTCAGAAATACTTACTTTCGGTAAATCAACAGATATTACTGAAAGCGATTTTAAAGAGGGCATATCTAGGTTTGGTGGATTCATGCGTCAACCAAGTTATGCGCATGCTTACCTAAAGGCCGCCAAAATTGTTCTGGAAAGGGCTGTAGATTCTGAAGAGCTCGATGAGCTTGGATTACCAGTATTCTATCTTG
>JBNKPX010000266.1:0-600 GCA_050295575.1 Gammaproteobacteria bacterium
AGAATTCCATATAAATTTTTCAGTAATTTATAACATGAACAACTCTTATAACATAGCTTATTTTATTGAAGAAGGTTGAAGTTGATGGGCTATTCGAAACCTTTTATCGTAAGCTGGAAAATGAGAGGGGATGCTTTCCAGTATTAATCGGCTATTAAGTTTGGTTGGGTGTTTGTGTCATTTATGTCGGATGGCGCTTTGCTTATCCGACCTACAAAGATTTTTTATATAGAACGGATGCTTTGCTATAGGAGTATTGAAAATACAGGCAAACCTGGTCTATTAGATTTACCTGCAATTTGAAGTAAGTATTTATTGATAATCAATATGTGTTAATTATCAAAGGTTCGTTACATTGACCCCTAAATCATAAACTAACTCACCGCCAAAGTATGCTGTGGCAATTATTGCTACTGCAATACCAAGCTCAATAACCGGAATTAAATTAACGCTCCACTTAGGCAGCTGGGTATTACGGAACCACAGGAATGCTCTGATGATGGCCCATCCGATTAGTATAAACGCTACTGCGCTTCCAAGATGTTCGTGGATTTCTGCTATATCACTACTGAATCCGCCTGCTTCTGCTGTTTCCAGTGC
>JBNKPX010000267.1:0-596 GCA_050295575.1 Gammaproteobacteria bacterium
ACAGCTTGCCAAACAGGGCTTCGTATAATTCGTATGGCTTAGCGTCATTGATGCGGGATAAGTTGGAACGCGACAGCCTTGCGCTACCCAAGTGATAAAGTCGATGGGCCTGTGCCGAGATATTTTCAACAATATCACGCAAGCTGATTCGACCCGCCAGCTGCGCCATTGCCATGATCACGAACTGCGACCACCTTGAGGCCGTTCGGAAAGAACGGCCGGTATGGTGCTGTTTTGCAAGGGTCTCAAATTCATGTCTCGGTATCAGTTTCAGAATTTGTGAAAACACAGTATTATGGTGACTCAAGGCCTGATTTCCTTTTTGTTTTTCAATGGTTTGTGGTGAACTCATTGTAACAAAATAAGTGGGTTATCAGGCCTTCTTATTCACCCCTTAACGGGACAGCAGTGATATTATCTGTGAAATATTCATTTCAAATTGCTTCCAAAGGTACAACCGCTACTGCCAATACAATATTGATGTAAATCTCTATAGGCATCGTTAACACGCTACTGACTGAGAACGATATATTTTTATATAGTCACTTATCGGCTACCACTGAGCCAAGAGAGCACCACGAGTTTAATACCCAGGA
>JBNKPX010000268.1:0-353 GCA_050295575.1 Gammaproteobacteria bacterium
GGGATTCAAAGGGTGTGGGAAGAGATTGTCTTGAAGAAGCCACGGCGTTTGAAGTCTCAAAACTCTGGTGAGTAATAGAGCAGTTGAAGGCTGTCGAAAAATCACCGGATTGAATTTAAAGTTTTACAGTAAATACCTTTGAGCATTACTTTGGCCGTGCATTTTTGCACGGCCTTTTTTATGTCTGATAACAGGCAGAATCGAGGAGTGCAATATATTAAGGAAAAAACTAGTGCCATTTCAAAGCTAAAGCCAGCACCAGAAACGAACTGGCGGTGAGTCTGTCCCCTATCACTATGATGATTTTTTTCCAGTGCGCTTTATTAAAAAAAGTTAGCGAATGCCATCGGGTA
>JBNKPX010000268.1:363-596 GCA_050295575.1 Gammaproteobacteria bacterium
AGTGAAAAGAAGTAGATGCCCACGCTATTGCCAGACCACACAAGAGATTTAGCTTTACCATGCATGGCCCCTATCTTGCGTAACGACTCAATGAAAGAAAAGCCATCTTCACCAGGCATTTTAATATCTGTAATCCCGATTTCCTTCAGTTCGCGTTGAAGTTCAGGCTCATACCTATGGGTAGGGAGCTATAAAAAAATCAGAAGTTATCTAAGCGACGTGCTGAGAGTGTA
>JBNKPX010000269.1:0-596 GCA_050295575.1 Gammaproteobacteria bacterium
CTCAACATCATAAAAGATGGAAGACTTGTACGATAACTCATGACTGCAGGGCTAAGTAAATCTACCCTATCCCGATCAGAAATCATTCTTTGAGAACACACGCAACACAGAGTTGATTAAACAGATCATCAATCCTAGGTGGTGGGTACTTGTTCTTGACGGTAACCTCATTCAGGGCACGATAATCCATGCACAACCTTTGAGTACCATCCTTCTTTGGGACAAAAATCACGGGGGCTCCCCACGGGGATGAGCTAGGGTGGATAAATCCTTTCTCTAGCAACTCCTTAATATGCTCCTTCAACTCAGCTAACTCTGGGTTGTCATCCTAAATGGAGTCTTATATATTGGTGCAGTACCAGGCTTCAACTCAATCACAAACTCGATGTCTCGGTCAGGCGGCATACCTAGCAACTCCTCGGGGAAGACATCAGGAAACTCATTGACCACTGGCACCTCAGACCCTTGACTAGCATCCAGTTGGTTCACTATCGCATGATTAGCAACACCCTTGGCAGTGACTACCGGTTCTGCGATAAACTCCATTTCCTTTCCTTCTGGAGTAGTCGGCTTGATAGACTTCTTGGCGCAGTCGA
>JBNKPX010000270.1:0-594 GCA_050295575.1 Gammaproteobacteria bacterium
ATTCCAGTGCAGAGGAGCATAGGCCTCGTAGGCGGCCTTGGGGTCGAACTCCGGGGACATCTCCCGGCTGGCCTCAGATTCGATGGAGAGGTTGGAAGAATCAGAGGATGAAGAGGCCATTGCAGGAGAAGGATGAGCAGGATGGTGCAGTTGCTATCGGCTTGAGGAAGGGGATGAATACTGTAACACCCACTTTTTACAAGAATAAAATTTTGCCAACATAGGAGTGCATATAAATGCATATCAATTTGTAGTACATATGAAAAACCTTTCCCAAAATAAATCTTGTATAGGATGCATTGCATGGCATGGCATATTATATTTTTCTAAAATCCTTGGAGAGCCTACAAGGATTTAGGAAAAATCCTCATGTCAAAATTCCTCCTAAATCTCCTTCTACAAATTTCCAAAGCCTTGATAAATTCAAAATTCCAATTTTAATTCAGAAATTCTTTTTTCCTGATTTTCGGCCCGGCCGACCTTGCGGCCCGGCAATCCCTCACGGCCCAGCCGGCCTGCCCTCCCCGGCCTTGGCCTGCCGGCCGGCCCGAGCCGCCTGGCTTTCCCGGCCCACTGGCCGCTCGGCCCGCGCGC
>JBNKPX010000271.1:0-590 GCA_050295575.1 Gammaproteobacteria bacterium
GTCAAGAAAAGAGTAATAGAAAGACTTGATGCAGATTCGATACGCTTAACATATTTTCCTGTAATAAGCATAAATAACAACCATAGCAATGATGTAGCTGTATACAGAGGAATGCCGACAAATAAGTAATATTTTCCTGCGACAGACAGCCAATCATAGCCATAGTATTTAGCTTTTCCTGAAATTATATATACTGGAATTGAACTAATAACTACAAATATTGGTGAAAATACAATTAGATGTTTCATCATCCTAAATTCCGCTAACAGAATGATAAACGAGACCCCCGGGTCTCATTATCATGTTTTAGGCTAATTATCTCGTCTACGAATGATATTATCGTATTCTGTTCGCTCGAAGAAATGCCCTCTAGGCCATAAAATACTTGAAGACTCTCCCTCATATTGTAGTTCATTAATATCAACGCCATTCTTTTTCGCCCATCGGCGCCACAAGGATACGTTCACAGACCACCAGGCCCACGCAATTACAAAACCGAATAACAAGCACAATCCTGAAACGATAGGATTTGCATTCAAAATAATCTCTTGTTGGACTAATAAAGGCCCAACCATAATTGGAATTAGTGG
>JBNKPX010000272.1:0-585 GCA_050295575.1 Gammaproteobacteria bacterium
GAGAAAATTAATCACCTCCTGCCTCCCAGATTCAGTTTGAATAAGCTGAGTTGTAAATTCAAATGGATGGGTATTACCTGCACCAAAATAAACAATATCCTGAGTCAGCCAGTCATAGATAGGTTTCATCTGGGTATTATTTAATTGAATGGCTGTTGAAAGAAATAGTGCATTTGGTCGGGTAGACTTTTTCCATAGTTCTTTTTGACCAGTAAACTTTGGTCCAAATTCGTACTCGTCAACATTCTTATCGTTATCAAACTTTCTGTTGAACCAAAGCTGAGGTTTTGATGATTTATAGACGAGTAACCATTCTTCGGTAATTCTTTCTGGCTTCATTTTGAATCCGTATTGGTACCGTATTGAGTCTTTTATAAAGGTAATTTCAAATTCAGAAGGCTGGTCTTTGGTTTTGGGGTCTAATTGAAAGGGTTTTACATTAAAAGTTTGATCAGCTTGAAGGGATGCAGACTCTGCGACTACTCGAGTCATATACGATATAGCAAGCACAACGTTTGATTTACCGCTAGCGTTTGGCCCATAGATTGCTGCGCTACGAATAACTTTAGGAATCGCTTTTATTCC
>JBNKPX010000273.1:0-584 GCA_050295575.1 Gammaproteobacteria bacterium
CCAGGTCAGGTCAAAGAAATCCTGTTCACTACGCAACACATTCATGCCCTGGTAATAGATATCCAGAAAATCCTGTAACTGGCTAAAGTCATAGGCCGCGTGCAGGGCTTCAACACTTTCATACGGCAGGGTAATGCCATTGCGCTCGGCCAGCTGAAACATCAGCTCAGGCTCAAAGGTACCCTCAATATGCAAGTGCAATTCGGCCTTGGGTAATGCTGCAATAAAGTTGTCTATATTCATCGGTTATTCAAATAGTTTTGTTGATTGGAAGCCATCGTGGTTAGCATTGAAGGTTTGTTAAAATTCACCGTCTTAGATTGCCGCGCGTAGTTTATGCCCTTTGGGTACTCACAATTACAACACTCAAATAGAGTGCTTTAAGTGTGTTTAATTTTATTTTCACCAATCTAAATTGGCACTCTTAAAAATCAGGATTTATGTTCGAGGGCAAGGCGGATGACTTTCGAGAACCGCAGTGTATAAACCATACATGAGGATCGCAGAAAGTTATCCAACGCCGTCATCGGGCAAAAAGACGATTTTTAAATGTTCAGCGTGTTCAGGTTTTGCCCTGGAGCAAG
>JBNKPX010000274.1:0-582 GCA_050295575.1 Gammaproteobacteria bacterium
TACTGGTTGAAGATAACCCCAATGATGCAGAATTAGTTATACGCACACTAAAAAAACAATATCAGGCCAACCAGCTGCATTGGCTTAAAGATGGAGAAGAAGCGTTTGACTATATCTTTTGCCATGCAAACTACACAGATCGAAAACCTGACTTACCTCGAGTTATATTACTGGACTTTAGGCTACTACCCAAACTGGATGGTATTGAGGTCTTTGAACAAGCCCTTAAGCACAAAGAAACACACAAACTCCTCGTTGTAGTACTAAACTCATCAAAAGAAGGTCTGGATCTGATTAAAACCTACACGCCTGGCGTAAACAGTATTGTTACCAAACCTGAGGCATTCGATGAATTTGCACAAACCGATGCAAACCTTGGTTATTATTGGGTACCTGTTAACCATGTACCACACCAAATCAGGATCGATTAATGTCCACCCCCATTAGAATTCTGATGCTGGAGGACACCCCCTCCGATGCGGAGTTAATCCAGCACACATTACAAAAAGGGGGGCTTAACTTCGAAAAAAAGCAAGTAGAAACTGAAACATCATTCCTTGAAGCGCTGGAGTCGTTTCAACC
>JBNKPX010000275.1:0-581 GCA_050295575.1 Gammaproteobacteria bacterium
AATGGGCAAACTTTTCTTTTGGTGAGGCACGGATAGGACCAACATATTGCATGATGTTTTGCATATGCATATGCATGATTGAGTTGAACTTGAAATCAATTTGAAAACAAAATCAAACTGGGAAAATGAAACTCGTAATTACCCCTCTTCAACTAGCCGCAACTTTCTTATCCGAGATCAAAATTCTGCGTTCTACCCACCGTTCGAAAGGTTACAAAATTCACTAGGATTTTGGTATTCAAGGTTTCCCCATATTTCATTTGGAAGTGGGCTTAAAGTCTAAAGTTGTCCAGGCAGTTTGATCCATCCAGAACTGACACCTCCTCCAACTTTCAATGGCCATAACTCCTGAACCGTTGGTCGGATGAGGGTGTATTTGTGCTTTCTGGAAAGGTCTCAAAATCCTCTATCACTTCCGTATTGTGCGTTTTTCCTGAATCTGTATCAGTCTCAGTCCGCGGAGTTTTGCGAGATTGTCGTTGCTGAAAACAGAATCGGAGTTAACGTTTTGCTGTCGTCGTGGTTTAACTTTGGAGTTTTGGTTTGTTGCCTCTGTTCGATGGATGGAATGTTGATTCGTT
>JBNKPX010000276.1:0-575 GCA_050295575.1 Gammaproteobacteria bacterium
GTAATCAAGGATTTTTTTGTGAGATGTTACACAGTACAAACGTAAATACTCATACACGTATGAGTACTCACTCCTATGAATATGCGCGCACACACCCTACACCTATAAGCAACTCTGAAAGACTGGATCAGCTTGATCTTGAGATTCATGAAGTCGGTCATTAAGAGTGTCTTACTGTCGACGGGGACGTCGTCTCCCACTATAAGAATAATTAACCGTAAATATAACACTCATGTCAAATTTAAAATTTGAATCTGAGTAAATTAGTTCAACCACTAGAAATCTAATCAGCTGGGCTAAGCCTGCTCTGCGACAACTCAAACAATCTGATTTCCTTTCTTTCAAGAAAATGTTCAGATTGGAAAAGATTCATTTGATGACAGTGCATTGAACAACCCCACTTTCTTGAGATGTCATGTAAAACTTCGTGAAAAAAAACTTCATGCAATTGATGAAGTTAATTAGAGCAATCTACTGGGAAAGAAACAACAATCCTCTCAGTTCATCATCGTGAATCCAGAGACTCATACAGAATTAAGCAAGTTATTACGCGCATCTTACAATCCCATAGAAAA
>JBNKPX010000277.1:0-574 GCA_050295575.1 Gammaproteobacteria bacterium
GATCTCTGTGTCCTCTGTGGTTAATGTTTTTTTAAAAATTAATAATATCCAATTCCATCAAAGTATTCACGGTCGAACAACAAGCAAAAATATAGGGTGAATCTTTAAAAAATGATGATAGAATACGCCGCTCTTGGGGCCTGTAGCTCAGTTGGTTAGAGCAGTGGACTCATACTTAAAGTGTGACCTATAGCAGTAATGCTATATGGAAAAATCGGATGAATTGCTGGAAAGCTAAGTCCCTCAGGGGATAAGCCAATCAGCAGCCAAGCCTGGCAAGCGTGTCAGGAAGGTTCAGAGACTAGGTGGATTGACACGATCTTGTCATGTAAAACGCCATTAGCGTCCGACACCCTACTTTTACAAGAGGGTGATGATATAGTCCGCGCTATTGTGAAAGCAGTAGAATAAGTGAATCCATTGGTCGGAGGTTCGAGTCCTCCCGGGCCCACCAACTCCCCTCTTTAAAACTAAATTTATCTTGCCGTTATAATTTGGCCGCTGTGGCCAATCTTTCCTGGTAGCGAAATCGTGCCCGCGTGCACCCCTTTTCAATGCGGCAACGGGGTCGTCC
>JBNKPX010000278.1:0-574 GCA_050295575.1 Gammaproteobacteria bacterium
GTAGTCATGTCATGTTGTTATATCATTTATTACTTGAGTTACCTTTGCATGCTTAGCATAGGTGGCTAATCTATTCTGGCTAATCAACTTAACTTGGCTAATAATCCTGCTTAAAAGTGATTAGTAATAGTGGCTAGTAGGCTTGAGTCCATATTACTTTTGAAGCCTTTGCATGTCTAGTTTCATGGCTTTCAGGTCACGACGGATAAGTCTTGCTGAGCGTAGTCACTCAAGCTTTGCTCTGGTTAAGATCTTCCTCCTTCTTCCGGTGACACCGATGAGGGCTGTCAGTGGGAGATCCAGATCGAGGAGGGCTGGGTTCCCTACTGGGACTCACAGGTGTAGGTCATCCAATGAGGGTCATTCTTATCTAGGGCGAGGAGAATTGACTTACCTTGAGAGATAAAACACTTCCCCAAAACTATGATATATCTTTTGAAGCATCTTTTAGGCTTCATTTTTGTAAGCTCTAATACATGGTACTAAATATGTAATAACTGTACTTTAACTTCAATATTATGGTATTGTATGCTTTATATGTTATGTTTGTGTATTCTTGCTTCGTCGAGGATCC
>JBNKPX010000279.1:0-572 GCA_050295575.1 Gammaproteobacteria bacterium
GGCACCGGAGTCCACCGTGAAGGCTACCGCTCACAGCAAGGACCGGCGCTTAGGTATTCTCTGCTCGCCCGGGTCTTGTTCTTGCTTGCGGATTTTTGTCAGTGATGTGTGTGGGTTGTTGCAGAAACTCGTCCCGGTGTAGTTCTTGAGTCGCCATATCAAAAGACTCGAGGTTTCCTATTCTAAATCGTTCTCCCGCGGTAGTTTCCTGAACACACCCACCAGGTGTTCGGTGAAATGCCTGAGAGGATATAAACTGTTTTTCGAGTCGAGTTTTGTCGTCGATCTCACATGTGGTCTTGCCAGCACCATTTCAGAATTTGGGATATAGGCCAAGTTCCTGTGAGGAATTTTAATAGGCTCCCATTCACCCCCCTCTGGTCGCCTTCTCCGGTCCTTCAATAACCATATAGCTTCCACTCTTCATCTTTTCCATAAAGGCAACCAAAATTTATAGTCCCAACCACATACCTGATGTTACTTTTGACGGCCCCAAAGTGCTCTTGTGTTGGTTTCTCCATGAAACGGCTCACATAGCCTACTGAATATGCAATATCAGGTCTGGTGTTAAC
>JBNKPX010000280.1:0-566 GCA_050295575.1 Gammaproteobacteria bacterium
CGCCCCGTGGGCTGTAGCCTTGGGCCGGTTTCGGCCCAGTACTGTGCGACATGATTTACATGTTTTTCAATTGTTTTAAATCTCAGAAATTATTTCAAACACCAAAAATTCGTAGAAACTTGTAGGAATGTCCAAAATTTACAAAATAAATTTTGTACGAATCCTCTTGAACCACTCTTCACAGTGGGCTTGTCCAAACTCGCTTTTAGGCATTAAATACTTGTACAAAATTTTAAGAACTCAGATACTCAATTAATTGTTTACAAATATCTATGCTTGAAAATAATCTGAAATTTTGCATGCATGGCCACATCACTTCCAGTAGCTCACACAAAAAGTTTCAGAATTTATTCTTGCTTAGAATAATTCCTAGGATTTAATTCTGTTTCTGCAGTAAATAAATTGTAGAAAATATTTTAGAATTAGAAAAATAATGATTCTTGGTGTAGATGTCCCTTGCGTTGTTTAGGACCTTCATAAAATCAGAGAGCATGATTAGATGTATAAATCCTAAATTAATGAATTTCTAAGTTAGAATTAAATTGTTAGAATAATAAAAAGGTTAG
>JBNKPX010000281.1:0-564 GCA_050295575.1 Gammaproteobacteria bacterium
GTCAAGTTGCGTGGATGTTAACATTGTTGTGATCAAGGCAAGCCCTGATGCATTTAACCAATGCCCTTGTGTTTTAATTTAAAGCTTTACTTTATGTTATATTATGCTTATGCATTAGGTTTATAGGAATTTGATGGCACCGTAGATACATTAAGATCTTCCTTCCCGATTATCCTTGCCTACCCTTACTACAATAGTTACAGGTCGTTAGAAATGGCTAGGCATAGACATAGGTATCGGTAGACGCAGAGTGGTCAAAAGATCACGTATTGGCAATAGGTGCTTACACACTACTATATCTCGGATATTATTATTGGAGAAAATGGAGACTGGGTGGGGCCATTAGGGGGGTCAGTGGAAACCTCAAAAGGAAAGGGCGGAGAGAGTGTTGTGGCTATTCTGAGGTTTTCTATGTGGTAGCCCTCGCCTGTGTCGGTTAAGGATCGAGGGGTTGGTACCCATGAGCAAGTATTGAACGTACCGATCGCATGCCGGTGATATGGACCTGATAAACCTAGTAGCCTGTTGTCGACAGATATTTGGCTTAAGCACATTGCTTTAATG
>JBNKPX010000282.1:0-557 GCA_050295575.1 Gammaproteobacteria bacterium
CTGGACACGTTGACTTTACTATCGAAGTAGAACGTTCTCTTCGTGTACTTGATGGTGCAGTGGTTGTGTTCTGTGGATCATCAGGTGTTGAACCTCAGTCTGAAACTGTATGGCGTCAAGCAGACAAATATCATGTTCCACGTATGGTATTCGTTAACAAGATGGACCGTGCAGGTGCAGATTTCTTACGCGTTGTAGACCAAATTAAAAACCGTCTTGGTGCGAACCCTGTTCCTATCCAATTGAACATTGGTTCGGAAGATGAGTTTAAAGGTGTTATCGACCTTATTAAGATGAAAGCTATCAACTGGAATGAAGCCGATCAAGGCACGACGTTTACATACGAAGACATTCCGGCTGATATGATCGAACTTGCTGAAGAGTGGCGTAATCACCTGGTGGAAAGCGCAGCGGAAGCAAGTGAAGAGCTGATGGAAAAATACCTTGATGATGGTGAGCTTACTGAAGCTGAAATCAAACAAGCGTTACGTCAACGTACACTGAACAACGAAATCGTACTGGCTACTTGTGGTAGTGCGTTCAAAAACAAAGGTGTG
>JBNKPX010000283.1:0-549 GCA_050295575.1 Gammaproteobacteria bacterium
GTCTCCTTGTGCCTCTTGCTATTTAATTTCCGCTGCATATTTGTGTTTTTCGTGTTCTTGTGCTCTAAACCTAGGGTTTCATATTCTCTCTATTCTAGTTAGTAATATAGTCTTTTTTGCTATCCTTGTTGCTAAAATAGCTTGTGCTATATTGTGATAGAGCTCCCTTAAGTTAGAATCTAAATCTAGTTGGTCGATTTACTTTTAAGTGCAAGAAAATCCTATTTACTGAACAAGTCCGGTGAGCACACCAGACAAGTCCGGTGGTAAAGTTACTAATTATTTAAATTAAGTGTTTTTAGCTCCATTGCCTATTCACCCCCCCCCTCTAGGCGACATCAAGGGACTTTCAGTAAGTTCATCTGCCATCCATACTCTTCTCTCGGTTGAGCGAAGTGTTTGATAACATATTGTAATAGAAACTGATATAATTGTTTGAGAATGATTTCAAACTCTTGATTGCTCCATTCTTTCTTCCTTTTATACATGTATTGCCCAGCGCCCCCCCTGCAGAATGCCAACCGACTATTTCAGACTTCAATAGTTATC
>JBNKPX010000284.1:0-544 GCA_050295575.1 Gammaproteobacteria bacterium
ATAGTGCCGCTCACGTTAGCAAAGGCGGCGCGAGCCGCTTAGCCAAGCGTTACATTTCACCAGCATTGAGACCTAAATGACTTTAGAGCTAACTACTGAGATACATGAGAAAATTAAGTCTCATTGTAAAGAGGGTGATGGGCTTGCAGATAATAAGCTATTTTCTGAGGCTCGTGCTAAGTACATAGAGGCACTAAAGCTGCTTCCTGATCAAAGATCTGACTGGGAAGCATCCACATGGATATATGTAGCTATTGGAGATACGCACTTCTACGAAGGAAATTTTGAAAAAATGATGAAGTGCTTTGTAAATGCAGTTCAGTGCCCCGGTGGCTTGGGCAACCCATATGTTCACTTGAGGCTTGGTCAAGCTTATTTTGAATTAGATAATATAGACAAAGCCGCTGATGAGTTAACTAGGGCATATATGGGCGGTGGAATGGATATATTTATGGAAGATGACCAAAAGTATTTGACATTCCTCGAAACAAAGATCGAAATGTAAAACATGATAATGAGACCCGGGGGTCTCGTTTATCATTCT
>JBNKPX010000285.1:0-539 GCA_050295575.1 Gammaproteobacteria bacterium
AGCAGAGATTACTAAGATCTTCAGGATTACGTGACTGGACTTATCAACGCATGGCTCTGCAGTTGGCGACTTTTTAGCCTGTAAAGCAGTGCCGGAAAGGTGCCAACTGTAACCAATCCGTAGTAGCCACTTGTTATGTGCTTATTTCTGCAAGCCTTTTTTCAATAAGCGATCTGTTTAAGTATTTTCTAGTATTTCTTGAATTATGCAATGTATTTTGTACGTGTGTAGAGAAAGATAGCAAATAAGCAACGATAAAAGCTCCTATCAATGTAGCCTTTGTCATACCGTATATAGAAATAAACAGAATAATTGCAATTACGGCTAAAAATGCCCCGATTTTCAAATCACGAGCAATTTTACTTGTTTTCTTGTCGTATTCTTCAGGTCTATCTATTTGTTCTAATAGACTTACTAAATAGGCTTTTTCTTTCTTATTTTTATTTTTCAATTTTTTTCCTCACGCTTACCGTTTTCACATAACAGCTGTCTATGCAACAAAGTTCAGTTGCTCAGGCTTTTGCGTAATAAAAAATAGC
>JBNKPX010000286.1:0-538 GCA_050295575.1 Gammaproteobacteria bacterium
GGCACAAGGTGTCTGGCCGAACATGGAGCTAGCCATTGATGGTGCGGTGGTTGCCACCCAGACAGTCGACTCTAACAGTTATAAGGTCTACGAGTTCAGTGTCAATGGGAAGGCTGGGACGCATCAGGTGCAGATCAAGTTTACTAACGATTTCAACCAGAACGGAGAAGACCGCAACCTGTATGTGCAGTCAGCCACCGTCTCCGGTACCCAGTCGGATGAATCGAATATATCGGATGCCATTGATTTGACTGCTTTGGACAGCGATGCCTATGTCCTTAGTGACTATGAAATGGCCAGCTTCCTGAGTTATACGCTCACTGGTTCAGCTCCCGATGCACAACTGCTGGAAGCTGCCAAAAACGGTGAACTGGTCACCGAGGCTCAGCTACAGCAACAGGCTGAGCGACTGTTAGCGACCGATCGGGCTAAGCAGCATCTGGGTGTCTTCGCGGCTCAATGGCTGGCTAGCGATGAGGTGATCAAGGCGCAGAAGGACAGCACACTGTTCCCAGATTTTACCGAAGATGTGCGTAAG
>JBNKPX010000287.1:0-536 GCA_050295575.1 Gammaproteobacteria bacterium
ATGTATCGACCACGAAGCTGTGAGCAAACTGTCTTTAAGTAACACAGTAGAAAAATGGGAAAACAAAGATCAACATTACGCAGTTCAAAGTGGATATGGTTGCAGTAAATATAAACATTCAATCGCAGGCCCAATGTAGTGTTAAGCACCAAGGCATATAAAACATGATAATGAGACCCAGGGGTCTCGTTTATCATTCTGTTAGAATATAAAAATGCGGTTATTCCTTGCAGCCCCAGTATTTCTTGTAGCTACACTATTATTTATAGTTGGTATTTTTTTGTATACCACAAGTGGAAGCAAATCTAATATTGAGTCTATTCAAAAGACGATAGATAAAAATATTGTAATAGACAAAACACTTAGGGCGTCAGCTTCATACGTCGATGACTTTCATAGAAAAAATCAACGTTACCCCAGCAGTTCTGAGTTTGAGTCATGGGCAACTCAACAACCAAAAACTTTCTATCATCCAAAAAATATTAGAATACTCAGTGATGACAATAATTATCCATCTGAGGTTTTAGATAGGTATG
>JBNKPX010000288.1:0-535 GCA_050295575.1 Gammaproteobacteria bacterium
TTCTTAGAGCCACCACGAGAAAGACGAATAGTTACCATATGATTGGTTCCTTATTGCTTAACGAAACACCTCTTGTTGGGCTCTTTATGAGTCCTACTACAAGAAGGCGGCATATTCTAGTCGATTCAACTGAAAAACAAAAGGGCGAATTGATCGCCCTTTAAACATTTTTTCATTCTAAGGTAAAAGTTTAGAATTTCGGGAAGTTTCCGCCACCAGGCATACCACCCGGCATCATTCCACCCAAGCCGCGCATCATTTTCTTCATGCCGCCTTTTGAGCTGAATTTTTTCATCATTTTCTGCATTTGCTTGTGCTGTTTAAGAAGACGATTCAAATCTTGAATCTGTAAACCTGCCCCCGCAGAAATACGCTTTTTGCGAGAGCCGTTAATCACATCAGGGTTACGACGCTCCGCTGGCGTCATGGAATTAATCAGAGCTTCCATTTGCACGAACATTTTATCGTTCACTTTATCTTGGATATCCCCCAACTGCCCCATACCAGGAAGCTTGTCCAACATTGACGTCATACC
>JBNKPX010000289.1:0-534 GCA_050295575.1 Gammaproteobacteria bacterium
ATTATTTATTTAGAAATGCAAACTAATGCTCTACTACTTCAACAAAATTTTATTATTCGCAAAAAGTGGGTGTTACACACGTCCCCGAGATTTGAATGAATCAGAAAAAAAATCTTGGAAATTCTGCCTTTAGCTCTTCTTCTCTTTCCCATGTAGCTACTTCCTCGGTATGCTGACTCCAATGCACCTTACACATCTTGATCCTCATGTTCCGGTTAACTCTCTCAGACGTCTCTAAAATCTTGATAGGGTACTCATGATAAGAAAGATCTTTCCTGGCATCCAGATCTTCCATGGGTATTTACTCTTCGGGCACACGCAAACACTTCTTTAGTTGAGCGACATGGAACACGTCATGCACATCAGACAACTGTGGCAGCAACTCTTATTGGTAAGCTACTTCACCTCTCTTTTGTAGAATCTTAAATGGTCCAGTGAATTTTGGTGCGAGCTTGCCTCGAACCTTGAAATGACACAAACCTCTCATAGGTGACACCTTGAGGTAAACAAAATCTCCAACTTCAAAGCTCAGTT
>JBNKPX010000290.1:0-533 GCA_050295575.1 Gammaproteobacteria bacterium
AGCGAGCTTGTGAATGGCTGGATGGATGACAAACGACTTTAGAATCACTCTATTCAGAAAGCCATCAAAACTAATGTCAGGCCTTAGTTTAGCTCTCTTAAACAGGTTAGAAGTTCCCCTTCTGTTACAGAATCTTTCACCAAAACCTGATTTAGCTACTGTATAATCGCCTGTTTTTAAACAGGCCGCGAATATTCAGAGTGGTCATTGGATGAATATCAACAAACGCACACAAAACCACGACCAAAGCAACCTGCTGCTCAGCCTTAGCCTGCTGGTGGCGGCGGCACTTATTTGCTTTTTCTTTAATATCGGTCACTTCCCGCTGTTTGATATCGATGAAGGTGCTTTTAGCAGCGCTACAAGAGAAATGTTGCTGCATAACGACTTCATTACCATTAGTCTGAATGGCGAACCGCGTTATGACAAACCGATTTTCATCTACTGGGCACAGGCGCTGAGTGCATCTATTTTCGGCAATCAGGAATTTGCCTACCGTCTGCCTTCGGCCATCGCTTCATTATTATGGGCTT
>JBNKPX010000291.1:0-533 GCA_050295575.1 Gammaproteobacteria bacterium
CAGAGAAAGGTATTGAAGATGATGAATTAGGGGCGGGTGTATTAGGCCCAGGAAATGATATTGAAAATCAACAACTAAAAAAAGAAATTGAGGAGAGTGAAAACAATGAAAGCTAATACAGCTATTGCATCTAAAAACTCAGAGGTAAAAAGCAAGGAAGAAGCAGTCAAGAAACTAAGGAAGGAAAGAAATACAATCAAGCAAGAATCAGCAATGTTTACCAGAAAAGTTCAGGCTAATGTAACCAAAAGCAAATAGTTAATTATAACCAGAAACTTTGAAGACGCGATTGGAAAGGAAATTAAACTCCAGCTATTTCGCTATGGCTTCAGTCAATGAAGCGGGTATTAAGTCAAAAACTTGTTTTTATTTAACCTTAGTGGGTAGTCTTGATAATGAGACCCGAGGTCTCATTTATCTTAACTCCTAGTCTTCTGAGATAAAATTCAACCGACAACAACATTATATAATTGCCATATCAAGTGGAGCTGTGATGAACGAATCTT
The DNA here is from genome assembly GCA_050295575.1 of Gammaproteobacteria bacterium. Lineage (GTDB taxonomy): Bacteria > Pseudomonadota > Gammaproteobacteria > JACNJF01. Next base: position 507 of record JBNKPX010000291.1, read on the forward strand.
TAGAGTATACCTACAAAGAAATGATAC
>JBNKPX010000292.1:0-532 GCA_050295575.1 Gammaproteobacteria bacterium
GAGCCATAACAGGCATCATGCACGTCAGACTGGTTACAAGTTTAATAAAATTTTTATAATCCATAACTACCTCCTTAAATATTTATTTTTTAATATATTTTATTATGTTCCAATTTACGAATACATCATCTTTATCTATGAATTAACAATCAGAATAATGTAACAAAATCAGAGGCCTAGCCGAATCTTGCATCAAACATGTCTTGCTGACAAGCTAAACAGATAAAAAGAAATAAAAAAGTAAACATAAGATGCATCAACTAAGCTCACTAGCGATAAGTTATTATCATAGCTGCATTAATTGAATTTATGGAAATCCTGCCTGGCGTATGAATAATATGCGCTCACGATCAGACCTCAACAAATATTCTGAGTATCAAAGATAGAGCACTGCACTAGTAGCAGTAGTGGTTTACTGGCATGTTTGCTATTCTGCCGGGTTTCAAGAACCGAACCCAATCATTCTCAATTCAGGCCAGATATCAGCACAATATGAGCAGTAATAAACCCCACACCCCCATGATGCAGCAAT
>JBNKPX010000293.1:0-531 GCA_050295575.1 Gammaproteobacteria bacterium
GTACGACAAGAATGGTAGGGAAAAGCATCACAAACCATACGAATATTTCTTGAACATCCTTCTCAACACCCACTAGAGCCCCTGTTCCAGCCACTTCCGCCAAGGCAGCAAATATTGCGATAATCGTGAGCGGATTGCTTATTTTCTTTATTTTCTCGATCATCTTCCTATATACCTTTAACGCTCGGCTAAACGGCTAGCGACACAGCGGTGACGTGAGCGGCACCCTGGTGCCGCGAGTCCGTTTTGAGCCACTTGTTAGAGCGGCTGTAGCCTAGCTATTTGTATGGCTGATATAGTGTTAATAAAATTAGACAAGTCTTCAAGGTTAGTACTATCGGCAATTTCTAGTAGCTGAGCTTCTATGTTACCTCTTACCCAAAAGTGCATCAGCGCTCTCTTGGGGTCTTCTTCGGAGATAAAGTCTACTTGTGCTGGATAATGCTTATTTTCATTTCTCTTTTCGTCCAAATAAGCATTAACCGCTAGCTTAGCCTGATTAAGAGCTTCTTCAAACATGAACTCCTGATC
>JBNKPX010000294.1:0-531 GCA_050295575.1 Gammaproteobacteria bacterium
GTTGCTTTTTGCACGATAGAGCGCTTTATCAACACGATTTATTATGCTCTCAATCGTATCACCTTGTTTCTACTAGACTACAGCTAAACAGGCTGTCAGGGTAGTTACCGAGTCAAATGTACAGATCTCTATCTGGGTGTGTAGTTTTTCGGCGGATTGCACCCTTTAGTTAATTCTGTTTGTAAGCCGGGGTGATTATCTTAAGCTCTTCACCGTCCCAACGTCCCTGTAGGCGTCAACTCTGGCTTCCTCGGTTCAGGCATCCTGCTTCGCCCTGGCAGCTAAGTCCTTTTCAGCGTCCTGCATTGCTGTACCGACCTTTGACCATCCATAGTCTCGTAATACAGGCAACCAGCCTTAATCTGTGTGCTTTAAGGTTTATCTTAAGTTTGTGGTTTCGTTATCTTTCCAGAGTCATTACTCTCCTGTTAAAACAAATGATTTCACAAAGGTTAACAATTGAAGATCAATAAAAATAATATACTTTCCAGATGATTTCCTTCATGTATATTGGTATCGACATTTACAGTG
>JBNKPX010000295.1:0-531 GCA_050295575.1 Gammaproteobacteria bacterium
TTAGTTTTTTAGTCACTATAATTTTATCATCTGATCAACGTTGATGGTAATTTTATTGTGATCGTGTATCATGATGAATAAGTTGAATATGATGATAATCATATTTTGAAAACCTGATAATTTTATCATCTGATCAATGTTGATGGTAATTTTATTGTGATTATGTAAGTTGAATATGATGATAATCATATTTTGAGAACATGATAATTTTGTCATCTGACCAACGTTGATGATAATTTTATTATGATCATGTAATGAATAAGTTCAATATGATAATAATCATATTTTGAGAACATGATGATCTTGTCATATGACCAACGTTGATGATGGGATTGTTATGATTTAGATTTCCACGTAAATAAGTTGACGATGATGACTATGATATTGAAGTATGTGAGTGATTGATTTGATTAACGTTGAATCGATTTACACACATTTCATTTGAGATTTATTTAAACAATTGAACCCCTTTATCGAAAATTATCTTGCAGGGTAAGGAAGGTTCCCTGATAGAAAATTATCTTGTAAAGC
>JBNKPX010000296.1:0-529 GCA_050295575.1 Gammaproteobacteria bacterium
CATCTCGCATTGAACGCAACCCGTACATTTTACCGGGTCAATGTGTAGGGATTTTTGCATCAGACTCCTCCAGGAGGTGTTTTTATTTTTTGAAACTATGTTGCTCGATTGGTATTAGGTATTATTTATATCGAGTATAAAGCCAACATAACTCTAACAGGATGATATTCCAAACGTTTTGCTAATTGCAAAGTGATATATTCAATGGCTGTTTAGCTAATAATAAATTAATTTGATGAGGGTTTAGTATGTTATATGACGAAAAATCTATTTAATATTCATTTTTGTTGTGAATTAGATTGATTTTGTAGGGATTTTTTAATTTCTTATAAAATAAATTAATTAAATATTAACATCCTTGCTAATCAATGTTGATGTTTTTTTATATCCCATATTCAGGCGATTGGCTGGTAATATATCCTCTAAGTAGCCACTAGTAAGAGAATCGGAACACTACCTTGTATTTAATCAAACGACTCAATAAAGTGAAGGTGATATGGAATCGTTAAGCGATGCAACATTAGAAGCC
>JBNKPX010000297.1:0-528 GCA_050295575.1 Gammaproteobacteria bacterium
GAGAGAATCGAGAATCGCATTTGCTTTGCGATGGATGGAATGCTGCGCGGATTTATGAGTGAGCGACAGTAAGCCAAACAGATTGAGATTCCGGCAAGCTGCTTGCTATGTACTTACCAGCAACAATAATCAGGCATTTAAAATCGACTAAGTCTTTGAAATTTATGGTGAGCGCGCAGGGGTTCGAACCCTGGACCTACTGATTAAAAGTCAGTTGCTCTACCAGCTGAGCTACGCGCTCCCAAGTCAGGTTGGTGGCTTGCACCCCCTGCTGAAAGTGGGCGGAACATAGGCAGGCGAGCCTTTCCGGTCAAGCCGGAAAAACAAAAAATTTGCCTGCCTACAAAACTTATTTCAAGGCTGGATAAATCATCGGGCCAGCCGCCTCTCCGGGATAAGCCCGGTTGGCCTGAAACGCATGATCAACAACAACAAAATGCCCATTGTGAGCAGACGCATCTGCTCTGCATTTTGCAGAAGGTGCACCCGAATCGGATTGTCTTCAGCCATGGCTGCCGTCACACCTTT
>JBNKPX010000298.1:0-523 GCA_050295575.1 Gammaproteobacteria bacterium
GGTGGTTCGCCGACCAAGTGAAGCTGACTCATGTTTTGGTCTGAGATCTTAACGAGGCTGTCAAGGAGGTCAACCTGCTAGGAGAGCATGAAGAGGAGTCAAACCAGAAGATCACAGAGCTGGAGGCCCTGTGCAACAGGTTGAGGGAAGATACTCAGAAGCTGAGGGAGAAGAAGACCACTCTGGAAGAATGATCCAGTCCCATGACGAGCTGATCATGGAGATGGCACAAGAGTATGGACTCAATCACATGGGAGAGATTGACGATGAGGATGATGACGATGAAGGGAACGCCGTCGCACCCCCTGCACCTGCTGTCGTGCCTGAGGAGATCGATGAAGAAGGCCCTGTGGAGGCGATCCCTGAGCAAGAAGTCCCAATGCCACATGATGTCATCCAGGCAGATGCTGATCCTGAGATGCCGCAGCTCCGTCTCTACCATGCAGTCATGAGGGACTATGAGGAGAACCTGCTCATGATGGATGATGACTTTGATGATCTAGATGATGACTCGAATGAAGGA
>JBNKPX010000299.1:0-518 GCA_050295575.1 Gammaproteobacteria bacterium
TCGCATCAACCTCTTCTATGCGGTTATAAGCCGACTTAGTCACCAGGATAGACTCAGATCGTCTACAACGTGGACAGCGGTCCGAAACATAAAGCTCGGGCGTACCAAGCAACTTACCCACGAATGCAGGAGCCATATTGCGTACCATCATGGCCACCGCTACAGAGGAACTAAACGGACACTTCTTTTCGGGTTTTGCATTCTCATGTTTGGAATCATGAGCAAAATGATCGCGCTTCTCCTTAGGATGTTTACAGAGCAAGGGTGCTTTACATCCAGGGCACAGGCAATCACAGGCCCTGCCCTTTGCTGCATCTTCCGGCTCGATGATGTCACCTGTCTCTCGGTGAATGCCGAATGGGATCAATAAATCATGCATGTAAACCAGTCTCCAAAATCCGTTCTACCTCCCTAGTCTATATAACTCCTTTTCTCTCTTATTCACCACCTGTGATTTACGTAAGCGCGAATAAACCCACCTACTAGGAAGAGCTTCCTTTCTACCACAATAATTGTCT
>JBNKPX010000300.1:0-518 GCA_050295575.1 Gammaproteobacteria bacterium
TTGCTAGAAAGCTTTTACCTCTAAGCACCAGAATCACATAAATCGATAAACCTAGCGCTGCTGTGTAAAAAAACGCTGCTAGTCGCTTTCTTATGCTGGGGGTATCTCCGATTTGTAGGGATGAGTTTTTATCCATTAGTATCTTTTTGGCTATCTCGTTTTCTGGTTCCCATAACGCACCGCCTTACGAAGATCATCAATATAATCCACCAACAGGTTTTTATCCCACTCCAGCAAATTGATCGTAAAAAAATACGTTCCACCCCCAACATAACTCCATCGATACCGCATAAAAAACCTCCATGTTTATCGTTCATAATCAAATTCAGGCGTAGGTCGGAAAAGGAGGCACGACGCCTTCCGACATTATCAACGCAAGCACCAACCGTAAATTCAAAGACCGATCAATTTTGATGGGCGTAATCATCAAAATCGTTTCGAGCCGTCAGCTTTTGCAAAATTTCGGGAAGTAGTTTGCTTTTCTTAACGTCGGAAGGCGCTTTGCTTTTCTTAACCTC
>JBNKPX010000301.1:0-516 GCA_050295575.1 Gammaproteobacteria bacterium
AGTGAGAACGCCGCCGTCTTGAGCGGTTAACGGAAAGATGTGACCGGGTTGAACGAGATCAGAGGCTTTCGCATCTTTAGCGACTGCCGCTTCTACAGTACGAGAACGATCAGCTGCAGAGATACCAGTTGTCACACCTTCTGCAGCCTCAATAGAGACAGTAAATGCGGTACTGTATTGAGCATTGTTATCTTGAACCATTGGTGGCAAGCCCAAGTTTTCACAACGCTCTTTTGTCATAGTTAGACAAATCAAGCCACGACCATGAGTCGCCATAAAGTTAATGATTTCTGGGCTAATGTGTTCCGCAGCAACAATTAAGTCACCTTCGTTTTCACGATCTTCGTCATCCATTAGGATAACCATTTTACCAAGGCGGATATCTTCAATAATTTCTTGTGGCGTACTAATTGGCATTGTTCGTATCCTATTGTGAGCCGTTAACGCATCTTCTAAAAAGGAGAATCAACGTTAAGCAAATCCGTTCTGTTGTAAAAATTCCATAGTCAGACTTGA
>JBNKPX010000302.1:0-515 GCA_050295575.1 Gammaproteobacteria bacterium
GCTATTTCTTTTCAGAATCTCTTCCAATAATGTTAGTTCTTTAGTCACCGCGAATCTCTCGGAAGCATATAACGTCACCAGCAGGGGTGACAAAACCAGAGCGAAGCGGCGGTTTTGGCATCCCTCTGGCTGGCCTTGTTAAGTTTTTTACTCATAATAAGACAGTGCTATTAATGGTGAACCACCCTCAGTAGTAAACCTATAGTTTACAAATGCTGAGCACTCAACCAATGCTTCAAATATATCTAGGTTTATTTTCTTCAACTCTGTCACATTCTCAAGCAGTATTGAGATAATATCCCCGTCACCACCAAGATCACTCATGCAGTCATTCCACGCATCCATGTTTCTTCCATAGTGTTCAGGAAAATCAAACAATTTTTTAAATACGTCATGGAAAGAGTCCCAATCGGAAATATCAACTCCATTGATTTTGTGTGTAATCATGATTCTCTTTTAAACTTAACAGTTTTATAGAAGGAAGCACAACTATTAGAATATAGACGGATTCCTTC
>JBNKPX010000303.1:0-515 GCA_050295575.1 Gammaproteobacteria bacterium
TCAAAACTTTCTCTCTGATTTTCTACAGGTTCTAAATAGTGCAAGGAAGCATTAAACCAAAAATGAATATTTTCCTACACATGTTCTATCCACTACAATTTATTTCTTGCAGAAACAGAAATTAAATCATAACCAATATTCTGAGCAAGAATTAAATATGAGCAATTTTTTACAAGCTAAATAATATGCCATGAATATGCATGCTAAGATTCAATGTATGAACATGCATATATTTTTATAAAGAAATACTTCAAGATTTGAGTTATAACAGTTTTATAGAAGGCAATATTGTGCAAAAATGATATTTGTCAAGTCTAATATCAATATCTACTCTTAAGAATTCTATGGAAATTTGTTTTATATTTTTCTGAGTAGTATGATATTTTCTACGCATTTTAGAATTTTATAAATAAATCCTGGAAATTTTAGAAGAAAATGGAAAATCGAAAAACGGCACACAGTACTGGGCTGGATTGGGCCCAAGGTCACGGCTCCAAACGCTGGTGGCCACTTGG
>JBNKPX010000304.1:0-514 GCA_050295575.1 Gammaproteobacteria bacterium
TATGCCCCTTGGGTACTCGCGATGACATTTTTCCCTTATGCAAGTGCCAGTCGGGTAGAGAACAATTTTCACTAATATTAGGAAGTATTGTTCTCTGATCTGGGGTTGCTCCAAATATAACCCGGTAGAAAATATCGATTAGCTTGGGCCATAGCCTATTTCTTTCAATTATTTTTGTTGTTGAGCAGTCCAAACTTCCTTTTTCCCACAATTAGAGCATTTGTACTCGATATCATAGTAATAATCAGGAGGCGAAGTATATGTATCATTTCGCTGACAGGCCCTAACTGCTTAAGATCCGTGATCCAGGGCATAGGCTTCATCCCAGGTAGTTAGCGCAGGCCGGGGGTTAAGCAGGCCATCAATCAACCCGGTATCCTTCCATATCTTGGATAAGTCGTTCTCGCCCAGAGCGTTGCTCCACAAAGAGTCGTAGTCGACAATCGTAAACCACACGATGAATTCGGCTGATAGATCTTCAGCTTCACGCAGCAATTCCTGCAGGTAAATATTT
>JBNKPX010000305.1:0-511 GCA_050295575.1 Gammaproteobacteria bacterium
TTCTAAAATCTTTTCTGAAACTCTTCTTTTTACAAAATAGTTTCTAACTCTTTATTTAATTATTTTTGACAGAGTCTTCGGTACAAAAATAATTCTTTTCATTCCATGAATTTTCTATATTTTACATCTTAGTCTATTTGTTTTAATTTAATTAAAAATAAGCCCCTATTTATTTATTTATTTATAATTAGGCATATATCTTTCTTTTATAAAAATAATTTTTGACCAACTTCATAAATTATCTTTTATTTTTCTCCTAAAAAATTTTCATATTTGGAAAATTTTCCGTATTTTTTTCTTTTTTTGTAATTTTCTTTTACTTCATTTTCTTTTTCTTCTCTCTTTCCTCCTCTTCTTCTCCTTCCTGCTTCTGTTTTTCATGCACAGCAGCCCTGACCGACCGAACCAAATGAGCAGCAGGGCTGAGCCCCCATGGCGCCCCTCCTGCAGCCCTCCCTCTCCTCATGCCACCCCCAAGCTGCGTCCCTTCTCCGGTGAGCTCCCCATGGCC
>JBNKPX010000306.1:0-513 GCA_050295575.1 Gammaproteobacteria bacterium
AAAGTGGGTTTTTGATTTATCAAAGTATTCAAGGGTAGCTTGAAAATCGCTGTTTTCAAAAAATTCTACTTCAAGATTTCCTCTGTTTTGAGCACCGATAACGTAACCAATATTCCCTTTCCCAAGGTTTTTTGGTGGTATTACGTTACCATTTAGAGATGCTTTAGGGTATGGATTGGACTTAATTACAATGATGATAAATTGATGTGTTCCAATTGGTACATTCGCCAGGTCTCGAGCAGCCAAATATATACTCATTATTTTCCCTCTAATTTTATAGATATCATCTTCTAGTATCGTTAGTAGTTCCTTCGATCGATTATAGTATCGATATTTTAAATGAACTAATTTATTTATTGGTCGATTGAGTAGTTTTGGAACACCAGCTTTTTGGAAGCTTGACACTACTATAGATCAACGGTAACGTAAATTCAAAAATCCGGGTCAGAGAACAATAGATGCTAATATTAGAGAGTATTGCTCTCTGACCCAGGTTTTCTATTCCTTTTGGTT
>JBNKPX010000307.1:0-512 GCA_050295575.1 Gammaproteobacteria bacterium
TTGTTTGGTATCAGATTGTAATTCGCGAAGATCATGAAATAATATGTTTGCCCGACTGGCATGTGAAGTTACTTCAATTATTCCCTGTGCATGATGATGAGAGAGTTCTTATACATGAGCATGGGCCAGATTGGCTCTTTGAATTAGTTGAAGACCCATGTGACATCAGGAGAGCGAGTGTTGCTCATAAATTCAAAACATAAAACATGATAATGAGACCCGGGGGTCTCGTTTATCATTCTGTTAGGTTTCAATCAATTATGCGGTACTTTTCAGACACAGTACTTAAAGTTTTGGAGTCGACGGATTGGAGTCCAGGTAGAAATATCAAAGATTCGCTAGTGATTTCTCCTAAGAAAAAAATGTTTCTTCGAGCTCAGGAGTTAGTTTATAACTTGGGGTTGTTGAAAATTGAATATCTTGGACGAGGAGGCCACAAAACCATCTATTTCGATTCGGACGACTCAGATATATCAAAAAATATGCGCGCTGCAGTATTTGGCTGTGATAGT
>JBNKPX010000308.1:0-511 GCA_050295575.1 Gammaproteobacteria bacterium
CTGAGAAGCGAGACTCGCAGCTTCGAACTATCCTTAAACGCGGGCTTCCTCCAGACAATTCCTCGCGAAATTGCCCTTGCCGTCGGCTATAGCATTTCACTATACGTGGGTATCTGAGAGACTTAGGGTCAGGTCTTTGATTTATGATTACAAGTGAATTTAGTGTTTAATTCTATAACCGATATCATCGCGAGCTATCCGCACCGATAGGATGTAGGGAAAGTCCGGTTAGGGTCGATACCTGCCAAATCAGCTAAAACTATTAATGTCTCCTATGAATTCAAGCGCAGTTTCTGGAGCTCATATTTGACACCGCGCATCACAAAAACAGCTCTGTTCAAAATCGCCTAGAGTGATTTTGCTTTTTCGCTCTTTTTTACCCCTTTCAAGCCCGCGGCAAAATGGTGTTCAGATCGGGGGAAAACGCCACGACTGCAAGGATGCAGGAGGTAGGGCGACACAGGAGTCAAAGCCGAGGGATGGCGTTTTAGGCAGGGTCGCGTCTGGAACG
>JBNKPX010000309.1:0-508 GCA_050295575.1 Gammaproteobacteria bacterium
ACAGATAGTAATGGTGAATAAATGTCCAAAGCACTGGTCCTAGTTGCTGGTATGCTCGTATCCAATTCCAGAAGGGATCAACAAGGAGTAGAGAACAAGAATCAGCAGCCAAAGAGAACACAAAGAGAAGCTTCTTGCGCAGTGCTTTAATAACCGAGCGAACCAGATATCACGATTTTTTCTTCTTTTTTTGTGTTTCTTTTTTTTGATATTTTTATCTCTGGTATATCAACACAAGAAACAGAAGCTCAAGAAATTTCAGCTCAAACAGAGGTAAGTTGCGGTCTACAGAAATTTGGCAAGTTCCTGTGCCAATTAGGTCAAAACTTGAAACTTCTGGCAGGTGGTCTTAACTATTTTTTTTTTGAATTTTTTGAGAATGCCAACCCGACGTTGTCGGGTTGGGCTCAATCTGAAATTGAATCACGAATCTACTGTAAAAATTTGAGCTCAAACGGAGCACCGAGCGAAAAGTTATGCCTGTTTTACTGAAGGTACCTCAAGTCAG
>JBNKPX010000310.1:0-507 GCA_050295575.1 Gammaproteobacteria bacterium
AGCGGCGGTCTTGAAAACCGTTGAGGGGAAACCCTCCGGGGGTTCGAATCCCTCGCTCTCCGCCATATATGAGCCCTAAACTATCTTAATAGTTAGGGCTTTTTTATTGGTAGTATCAATTTATACTTCAAAACTATGGTCATATAATAGTTGGCTTTGCTCCCAGAAGTAGAGAGCTATTCATATCTTCTTAATTTGAGTCATCCCCATAACCAGTTGCTCGATCATGATATGGTGCGCAGCTGGGCTGCTATCAAAAAAAGTTATTGAGATAATAACCGTTGATGAGGGTTTTGATAGTAGCTAGCCTTATCAGTCAGATTCTGTCGCTCATAAAAAATTGCCGCAAACTCAGAAGTTCTGGCGATTTTAGGCGAGAGTTCCAGTAACGAAAAATGTTTGATCGCATTACCGATAATTCTCTCTCCATCATTTAGATCAGCATATACGGACACCCATCGGGCATACTCGAGATGAGAAAAGTAGAGAATTTCAATATTATTTAGT
>JBNKPX010000311.1:0-504 GCA_050295575.1 Gammaproteobacteria bacterium
GGCACGACGCACGTCATCTTTGAGCCGCTGGATTTCATTGCCAAACTGGCTGCACTGGTGCTGAAACCGAGAGTAAATCTGACCCGGTTTCGCGGCGTATTCGCGCCCAACAGCAAACACCGGGTAGATGTGACGCCGGCTAAACGCGGCAAGGGCTGTTCCCCACGATGAACACGAAGAAAAAACACCAGAGCAACAGCACAAGGCCATGTCTTGGGCGCAGCGTCTCAAACGTGTTTTCAACATCGATGTGACGATCTGTCCAGAGTGCGGAGGCGAAGCCAAGGTGATTGCGTGTATCGAAGATCAGGTAGTCATCGACAAAATGCTCCATCACCTCATGAAGAAAGGCGCATTACCGCCACCACCGGAGCTACTGCCAGCAATACGGGCCTCGCCTGGTTCAGACTGGTTTGCATAGCGCTGGTTTTCACGCTTCTCTACACGGTACAGCAACAGAAGGATAGGTTGCTTGGCGGCCTGTTGCCTGAAACAGGCCGGAAG
>JBNKPX010000312.1:0-504 GCA_050295575.1 Gammaproteobacteria bacterium
GGAAATAATCTTCGAAAAAGCTGTGGAGCTCATAGCGTATTGTGAAAACAACAAAAATATAGAGCACGCCATCTATTGGAGGGCTACAGAAAATTCGAAACCAGAGCATGGAATGGTTTTTTATTTAAGTGATGGGTTTGTTATCTATGGGTTGTCAACAGATGCTGCTAATCAAGAATATGCTTCTGAGCTACTAAACGAATTAAAAGAGTATTTTGGTACTACACATGGTTATATTGGGCATGAGGCTTCACCTGATGTGGAAAATTACTCAGAGTTCTTACAACAAGAGGTGGCTCATCAGTCCTAAAACATGATAATGAGACCCGGGGGTCTCGTTTATCATTCTGTTAGCTGGTTTAAAGAGCAAATTACGTGTCATTCAATTTTTTAAATGCCATGTTTTAAAGTTCAGTTTTTTAGTGCTGTTATTTCAAAAGTGGCCTGAAGGAAAATAGTCTGTACAGTCTTTTTTTTTCAACCTTATTTACAAGTTGCGGCCTC
>JBNKPX010000313.1:0-504 GCA_050295575.1 Gammaproteobacteria bacterium
ACTTCATGTCTTCCATAGACTCATTCTTGAAAACCTTCTTCTTATGATCAAGTTGCTTCCATGGATATCCAATACTTAGAAGTAACGCTTGATCAATTCCTCCTTGGTCAAGATCAAGCCACAAGTGATGCACCAAGTTAATATTCAACTTCTTCTTGTTCATATACTTTTCTTGCTTGACTTGACATAGATTCTTCAATATGAAACTATTTATTGGTTGACTATGCATGTTGATCACATAGTTCCACTTGCTTCATAATTGTACTTCAAGAGGTGGATCAATGAATACATTTGTACCTTCATTAAGAACCTGCTTATACACTTAACACACGATATTAGTCCTTTAATCAAGTTGTCATTCAATACACCAAAATCCACTAGAGGCCTAGATGCACTTTCAGTATTCAACTTATTTTAATTCACAAAAGCCATTTTACTAATTTACCCCTAGCTTTTTTATTAATTTAGCAAATTATTTAAGCACTAGGAAATTAATAACATGTG
>JBNKPX010000314.1:0-502 GCA_050295575.1 Gammaproteobacteria bacterium
TATTGAATCACTGCTTTCCAGAGTCAAAGAGCTACCCGCACTGCCCCAGATATACACCAGAGTCACCACGCTACTGGATGATGTAAACGCCAGTGCCAACAAGATTGGTGAGGTGGTCCAGACCGAGCCCTCCATCGCCTCCAGAATTTTACGTATGGTCAATAGTGCCTATTACGGGCTACCTTATTCGGTCACGTCAATCCCGCAAACCATCACCCTGATTGGACGAGACCGTCTGAAAGACATCCTGATCGGAACCCTGCTGGCCGGATTATTCAAGAACATTGAGAATGAAAATTTCTCTATGGATACGTTCTGGAAACACAGTATCAAAACGGCCATCATCGCGCGTCATATCGCTATGCAAAGCGCCCACGTACTAGACCATGAAGCCCTGTTTACCGCAGGTCTGCTACACGATATCGGGAGACTGGTCATCGCCGGGCAATTGCAGGAAGAACAGGCACAGATTGAGACAATGACTGCAGAGGGAGGTCTCGAT
>JBNKPX010000315.1:0-502 GCA_050295575.1 Gammaproteobacteria bacterium
GTACCCATGATGGTCAGCGTTCCGCCATCTTCGATATTACGAGCCGAGCCAAAGAAACGCTTCGGCTTCTGCATGGCTGTCGCTTCGATACCGCCGGACATAATCTTGCCGCTGTTGCTCGCGAGAGCGTTGTAGGCGCGAGCGAGACGAGTGATCGAGTCGAGCAGGATCACCACATCCTTGCCCTTCTCCACCATGCGACGCGCCTTCTCGCAAACCATCTCCGCGCAATGCACGTGGCTGGTCGGAGTCTCGTCAAACGTTGAGCTGATAACCTCGCCCTGCACGCGACGCTTAAAGTCGGTCACTTCTTCCGGACGTTCATCGATGAGCAAAACGATCAAGTGCGCCTCCGGCCAATTCTCTTGAATCGAGTTCGCCAGGCCTTGCAGCAAAATCGTCTTACCGGTACGCGGCGGTGCTACGATAAGCCCGCGCTGGCCAAAGCCGATTGGCGTGAGCAAGTCGAAGGCGCGCATGGAAACGTCCTTCTTGCTGTTGC
>JBNKPX010000316.1:0-502 GCA_050295575.1 Gammaproteobacteria bacterium
CCAAAAAGAAACAGTCAATCGAGTCTGACCCCTTTGACCCCTCCAACCTATAACGATGCCTTCTGGGGTTTTCAGAGCATCGATGCCAGTGACTTCAATACCTCGACTGGAACGATGACTTGGTGGGGTGCCCTAGCCTTTATCAATTACCTAAACAACATACACTACGGCGGCAGCCAGCAATGGAGCCTACCCGGCGTCACCGATACCGGCAGCGCAGGCTGTGACATTGCTTTCGGCGGCACCGACTGCGCCTACAATGTCGATACCACCACCGACCCGCTGGCGCAACTGTATTTCGCTGAACTGAATAAAAAGAGCTACTTCGACACCAGCGGCCAGTATCAAGATGGTTTCGGAGAATCAATGGGGTCAGACTCGAATGGCACTTACTTAAGTGACAAGGGCATGAATTAAAAAGAAAAAGCTGGCATGATGGTAAGCTTAAGTCGCCAAACTATCGCAACCACCGGAGTGCCAGCTTCCATGCATATTACCCGTT
>JBNKPX010000317.1:0-501 GCA_050295575.1 Gammaproteobacteria bacterium
CTACCAAAGCGACAAGCTACCTATTAGACTAACAGACTCCTTCGCTCCCACTATATTGATCAATGTACTCTGTATCGGTTCTTATTCCTTGGATCCTCCTCACCCCTAAATCTCGGGATGAGATTTCTGTAAGGGGGAGGGTTGTAACATCCCTGATGTTAAACATGTCATTTGATCTCTAATCATCATCGTTAACCTTTGAATCAATCAGATTCTCAAATTTCTTTGAATGTTAAATCAAATTCAAAGTCATTTATGGTTTTCAATGTTTAATTCAAAATCCTTTGCGATCTAGTCCAAGTGATCAACATGAAAGTTGCTCCAAATGTCATAATCTCCCTCTTGTAAAAATTCCATATTTTTGGAGCCTTCTAGCTATTTATTCAAAATTTAATTCCATTCTAAAGTGCAGGAAAATCTGGAATCAAATTATCGAAATCTTTTCTCAATCCTCAATGGGTCGGACCCGACCCCACCCACCTTTTTCCACCTGATCTGGCC
>JBNKPX010000318.1:0-500 GCA_050295575.1 Gammaproteobacteria bacterium
CAGGGTTCATTCATTAATGCCAGAGGGACCATTGTTGTTTTGCCCGCACCGGAAGGAGCTTCGAGTATTACTTCAGTAGATTCTGCAAGGCTTTGCTTAAGCGTGTCCAGGATTTCTTCAACCGGAAGTTGCATGGGGGGCAAGTTAGTTTTCCTCAAGATCTAGTGGAGTCAGGGCCTGTTAGCACGTGTTAACAGGCCCTGATGTAATAATTTTAGCTGGTGTTAGCTATCACAATGAAGCGGTTTAATTGTAGGTCTTTTCCAGACCTCATGCTATGTGCTGTCGTACGATCTTGTACGAAATAATCTTCGCCACTTCTGCTGCTTTTATCAGTTCTATTGACCAATAGTATTGGGAGGTGAAAATTCGATATTTTAGATTTGTTCTGCTGCGGGTGTTGACCCAGGCGTAAAAAGGATTGCATTTATTGGAAGTCCGTCAGGAGTCAGTTTTTAACCTGATTTTTTATGCGTGATTAACGCTGAGCACAACTGCTA
>JBNKPX010000319.1:0-500 GCA_050295575.1 Gammaproteobacteria bacterium
AAGCTACCAGGAACCCACTACGAGCCCTGTTACCAGATCAGAAGTTCAGTCTAATTTGGGCGCTGATTCTGTAGGAATTAGGAATAGCTTAGGATTAATATTTAACCACGAAGCACACGAAGTTCACGAAGACTTTTTATATATGTTCATTTCCTTCGTGCTCTTCGTGTGCTTCGTGGTTATTTTTTATTTCAAGATTGCACATACAAGAGCCTTTTTACACCTCTTAACAGACCCTAAGTTATTTATTTGTATATTCTCTTCGTGCTCTTCGTGTGCTTCGTGGTTATTTTTTCAGGCTAATACCTAGCCTTTGCCTTCAAAACTTTCCACATATTTTATCCATTGCAGAGCTGTCTTTTTCGCTTCAGGATCCTGTTTAGCTTTTGTGAACGCCTGCTTAGCGGATGCATATCTCTGCTGTTTGAATAAGGCTATGCCAAGTGTGTTATACAGCTGACCGATTTGTTTTAAGCTCCCTTTTTCTATTGCCTGTTTTG